>CAYVGD010000005.1:0-26666 GCA_964450095.1 uncultured Polaromonas sp. | reverse complement strand
AGGGAAGGAAAATCCCCTCCGGCATGGTGATCAGCGAGATCACCGGGCCCGGCGCGCTGCGCGCAAGGGATGCATCGATGGACACGATGCGGGCGTGGGCGTACGGGCTGCGCACAAAGCAGACGTGCACCATGCGCGGCAGTTCCAGGTCGTCGCAATAGCGCGCCCGCCCCTCCACCAGGCGCCTTGCGCCCACGCGCGCCACCGATGAGCCGATGCCCTCATGAGGCAGCGTGGTCTCAGCGGCTGCCAAGGTCGTGCTCCTTCAGCAAGGTCTGTGCGGCGTCCATGACCGCGTTGACGATGGATTCATACCCGGTGCAGCGGCAGTAGTTCCCGGAGAGGTGCTCCCGCACCTGCTCGCGGCTGGGATGCGGGCACGCCTGGAGCAATTCGGCTGCGGTCAGGATCATTCCGGCGGTGCAAAAGCCGCACTGCATGGCGTGGCAGCGGACGAAGCTGTCCTGCAGCGCGCGAACCACGGGGTCCCCGGACAGGCCTTCGATGGTCCTGACGTCGCATGCGTCGGCCTGGACCGCCAGCGCCAGACAACTGCGGACCGCCGTGCCGTCGATGCGCACCGTGCAGGCACCGCACACACCGTGCTCGCAACCGATGTGCGTGCCTTTGAGGCCCTGGGACTCGCGCAGGAAGTCCCCCAGGTGCTGCCTGGCCTCGACCTGGGCGCACACCGGAACACCGTTGACGTGCAGTTGGATGGGCAGCACAGCCGCCGGCTCCCGTTCACTGAAACAGGTCATGGATCACTTCCTCGACAAGCATTCGTCCCATGTGCTTCTTGGCTTTGGCTGAACACCACAGGTCTGCAGCAGGATGGACATCGCGCTCGTAGACCTCCAAGGCCCATGCCACCGCCTGTGTGGCGCTGTCGGCGGCTTCGACCGCCGCACCCATCGCCACCGCCAGCACGGGGCGGTCGCCGATGCCAAAAAATGCCAGGCCCACCTGGGCCAGTCGCTGGCCTGATCGGCGCGCCGTGCCGGCCAGCCCGACCATCGCATAGTCCCCCCGGCGGCGCGCGACCTCCTTGAAGGCATGGCGGACACCGTCCATCCTCGGGAAATCGACGGCGACGATCATCTCGTCCGCACCGCAGGCGTTCTGGAACAGGCCCAGGTAGAAGTCCCGCGCCGCCACGGCCCGGCGGCCCCGGGCCTGGCTCTCCAGGATGAGCGTGGCACCGGCGGCCACGGCGCAGGCGGGCAGTTCCGAGGCGGGGTCGCCGAGCGCGAGGCTGCCGCAGACGGTGCCGCGGTTGCGGACGCCCGGATGCGCAATCCAAGGCGCTGCATCGTGAAGCAGCGCCAGATGCGCCTGGACGATGGGCGAGGTGATCAGGTCCGCATGGCGGGTCAGGGCAGACAGGCGAATCGCCTCATCGGAAACCGAAGGCGCGGCAGCCAGCGCCTGTGTGCGGTTGATGTCCACCAGAACGCCGGGCGCACTCAGCCTGAGGGCAAGAGAGGGCAAAAGGCTTTGCCCTCCGGCCAGAACACGCGCTTCGTCGCCGTGCTCGGCCAGCAGTTCGAGGCAATGCGCCACCGACTCTGCGACCACGTACTTAAAGGAAGGCGCCTTCAATGTTTCTCCTGGGGCTGTCGTTGCACAGGCAACCAAGGGTTTGCCCGCACCTCCGGGGCATTGCCTTGTCGAATGGAAATACTATAGAGTAAGTTCATTCTGTTGTGAACAAGGTGATGCAGCAATGGCGACTCCGTGGCGCAGACGCATCCTGCAAAAGCTTTCGAGCCCCTCCCCAGGGACTCCCAAGCATGTGAGCCTGTACCAGGGCTTCGTCGAAGCCATTGAGTTCGGGGCGCTGCGGCCTGGACAGAAGATTCCCACTGAAACCGAACTCGCCCAGGCACTTCCGGTGAGCATCGGCACCATCCAGCGCGCGATCGGCTCGCTGGTGAAGGACGGCCTGGTGGTGCGCCGCAGGGGGGCGGGGTCCTTCGTGGCCCACCCCCAGAAGCTTCTCGAGCAACCGCTGCATTGCCGGTTTCTCGGGCCCGACGGCTTCCTGCCGGTGTATGCCGAGTTGATCAGCCGCAAGCTGATCGCAGCGCGTGGCCCCTGGTCACAGCCCCTGAACCAAAGCGGGCAGAGCATCGTGCGCATCGACCGCAAGATCTCGATCAACCGCGAGTTCCATGTCCTGAGCCGCCTCTACCTGGACCTGCTGCGGTTTCCTTGGCTCATGACCTGTCCGCTGCAGGAGTTGGCCACCGCGAACATCAAGGGTCTGCTCACCAAGCGCTACAGGGTGTCGATCTCGCACATCGAGCAGTCGCTGCAGCCCGAGAGCTTCTCGCCCACCATTCAAAAACTCCTCGCGGAGGAGCCGACGCCGGGCGGCGTGCGGCTGGACCTTCTGGCCGTGGAGACGAGCGGCAAGGCGGCGATGTACCAGGAGCTCTACGTTCCAACCAACCCCTACCGGCTGGTCATCTCGGACAAATTCGGCGCAGGTCACGAAGAAACAGCGGAGCCTGCCGCCTCCGCGCCCGGTGAGCCGAGCAGCCCAGACAAGCTTTAAACCACGAGGAGAGACAGCATGAAAAAACTGAGACAGGTGTGCATTTCTTTGGCCGCCCTGTGCGCCATGGGCGCCGGCATATCAGCCCACGCCCAGGGCGCGGAGATCTACCCGAACAAGCCGATCCGCATCGTCGTGCCGTTTGCAGCGGGCGGCCCGACCGACGTCATCGCCCGGGTCATTGCCACCAACCTCAGGAACATGCTCGGCCAGCCGGTGCTGATCGAAAACCGCACTGGAGCAGGTGGAAACATTGCCATCAAGAGCGTGGCCACCGCGGCGCCGGACGGCTACACGCTGCTGTTTTCGAGCTCCAACATCGTCTCGAACCCGGCGATGCAGGCCCCGTTCGATCCGATCAAGGATTTCGCGCCCATCACCTATGCGGCTGTGTCGCCCAACATCATTTATGTCCATCCGTCGTCGCCCATCCAGAACGTGGCGGACCTCGTGGCGCAGATGAGGCAAAAGCGCACACCCACCAACTACGGCACACCGGGCGTCGGCACCACGCCGCACATCGCGTGTGAAGGCCTGCGACTGGCAGCGTCCGGTGAAGCGACCCACATTCCCTACCAGGGTGCAGCGCCTGTGGTGAATGCGGCGCTGGGTAACCAGATCACCTTCGGCTGCTCGGCCGTTCCGCCCACCACATCGCATGTGAAAGCAGGCACCTTGCGCCCCATTGCCGTGACCAGCGCACGCAGGAGCAACGTCATGCCCAACGTGCCCACGCTGGCGGAGTCGGGCTTTCCGGACGTGGTCGCCGACAACCTTCAGGGCCTGCTGGCCCCGGCAGGCACGCCACCCTCGGTCATCGACAAACTGCACAAGTCGGTGGCGGCCATCCTGAGCCAGCCTGACGTGCGGGAGCAGCTGCAGGGCATCGGCTTCGACCTCTACGCCACCACACCTGCCGAATTCAGTCGGATCATTGCGCAAGAGCTGGAGCGTTACACCCAGATCATCCGGCGGGCCGGCATCAAGGCCGAGTGAAAGGCAAAGCCCCCCAAGGCAGCCGCCGCATGAGCGAACGCGGCCGAGGGGGAATGGGTGCACACGGGTCGAGGCCCGCATCGGGCAGGTGCGGGCGCCATCCGCTGTGAGCCACCGCCGGCAGCGCAACAACCCTCATCATCCAGGACGTGCGGACAGGCCAGATTCATGCAGCCGTTGAACCGCCCGAAACAAAAAAGACGCTGCTGGAGACAGCAGCGTCCTTGCGTGCATTGGTAGGGCGTGCTGGACTTGAACCAGCGACCAAGGGATTATGAGTCCCCTGCTCTGACCAACTGAGCTAACGCCCCCCATTGGAACAGGCGTGAGTCTACTCTGCCCCAGCGTGCGGACTGCGCCTGTTCGGCCCAGCGCACCCATGGCCGACCCGGTTCTCCGGTCAGCCATCTTCGCCGGCGCGGGCTGGCGAGTGACCCGCCCGGCGAAACTGCTCAAGAGGCGCCGGTGACCCGACACAGGTCATGGAGAGGGCGCTTGCTCGACCTGCCCCTTGAGCCATTCCTTGAAGGCGGCCAGTGCGGGACGGTACGCCGACTCGGGCTGCACCAGGTAGTAGCCGCGCTGCCCGCCGAGCGCCTGGCGGCAGGCAACCACCAGCCGGCCCGAGGCCAGTTCCTCCTGCACCAGCAGCGTGGGCATGAGTGCCACACCCAAGCCCGCTTCTGCGGCGGCGGCCTGCATGGAGAAAAGCTCATACCGGGGACCCGCCAGCGCATGCTCGGCATCCACGCCCTGGGCATCGAACCACTGGCGCCAGGCCTCGGGCCGTGTGGACTGCTGCAGCAGGGGCAGGCCGGCCAGCGCCTTGGGCGACAGCGAACGCCGGCTCCGAAGCAGCGCAGGGCTGCACACGGGCAGCACCTCCTCGCCCAGCAGCCAATGCGCCCGGGTGCCGGCCCACTGGCTCAGTTGCTCGGGCGTCCCGGCAAAAAGCGCTGCCTCCACTTGCGTGTCGCTGAAGAGAAAGGGGCGCGAGCGCGCCTCGATGTGAACTTGCAACTGGGGATGCATTTGCTGGAGCTGCGGCAACCGCGGGATCAGCCAGCGCGCAGCAAACGTGGGCACGCAGGCCAGCGCAATGCGGTCGCCCTCCCCTTGGCGGCTGCGCACATCAAGGGTGTCGCGCTCGAGGGCGTCCAGGCGCTGCGCAACCTGGCGGGCGTAGTCCACCCCGGCGGGCGTGAGCACCATGCCGTGCTGGCTGCGCCTGAACAGCAGAACGCCCAGTTGCGCCTCCAGTGCGGCGACCTGCCTTGAGACTGCGCCTTGGGTGAGTGAGAGTTCCTGCGCAGCGCGGGTGTAACTTTGGTGGCGGGCCGCTGCCTCGAAGCACAGCAGGGCCTGGGTGGAGGGCAGCCGACGGCGCATGCAAGCTCCTTCAGAAATGAGCCGAAATCATATCTGCTTGAAAATTCATGGCTTGCCGACGCATCCCACCCGGCCTAGGATGACACCCATTCACCACCTTCACGGAATGCAAACCATGCTCATGAAGTCCAAAGCCTCTTTCTCCTGGGCCGATCCCTTCCAGCTCGACGACCAGCTCACGGCCGACGAGCGCCAGGTGCGCGATGCCGCCCACCAGTACTGCCAGGAGCGGCTGCTGCCGCGCGTACAGCTGGCTTTTCGCAACGAACAGACCGACCGCAGTATCTTCAACGAGATGGGCGAGCTGGGCCTGCTGGGGCCCACCATCCCCGAGCAGTACGGCGGCGCGGGGCTGAACTACGTGTGCTATGGCCTGGTGGCGCGCGAGGTCGAGCGCGTGGACTCAGGCTACCGTTCCATGATGAGCGTGCAATCGTCCCTGGTGATGGTGCCGATCAATGAATTTGGCACCGAGGCGCAAAAGCAGAAGTACCTGCCCAAGCTGGCCACCGGCGAATGGGTGGGCTGTTTCGGCCTGACCGAGCCCAACCACGGCTCGGACCCGGCCAGCATGATCACCCGTGCGCGCAAAGTGCCCGGCGGCTACTCGCTCAGCGGCGCCAAGATGTGGATATCCAACAGCCCCATCGCCGACGTTTTCCTGGTCTGGGCCAAGGACGACGAAGGCGCCATCCGTGGCTTCGTCCTTGAAAGAGGCTGGAAGGGCTTGAGCGCGCCCGCCATGCACGGCAAGGTGGGCCTGCGTGCATCGATCACCGGCGAGATCGTCATGGACGAGGTGTTCTGCCCCGAGGAAAACGCATTCCCCGAGGTGCGCGGCTTGAAGGGTCCCTTCACCTGCCTCAACTCTGCGCGCTACGGCATCGCCTGGGGCGCCCTCGGTGCGGCCGAGGACTGCTACCTGCGCGCCCGCCAGTACGTGCTGGACCGCCAGCAGTTCGGCCGGCCGTTGGCCGCCAACCAGCTGATCCAGAAGAAGCTGGCCGACATGGTCACAGAAATTTCGCTGGGCCTGCAGGGCTGCCTGCGCCTGGGCCGCATGAAGGACGAAGGCACCGCGCCGGTGGAACTGACCTCCATCTTGAAGCGCAACAGCTGCGGCAAGGCGCTGGACATCGCGCGCATGGCCCGCGACATGATGGGCGGCAACGGCATCTCCGACGAATACGGCGTGGCTCGCCACCTGGTGAACCTCGAGGTGGTCAACACCTACGAGGGCACGCACGACATCCACGCGCTCATCCTGGGCCGGGCCATCACCGGCATCGCAGCCTTTTCCAACTGATGCAGGCGCCACCGCCCCGGCTGCTGGCCGGCGTCAAGGTCCTGGACCTCTCGCGCGTGCTGGCAGGCCCCTGGGCGGGGCAGCTGCTGGCCGACTACGGCGCCCAGGTGCTGAAGGTCGAGCGGCCCGGCGAGGGCGATGACACACGTACCTGGGGCCCGCCCTGGTGGGGCGAGGGCGAAAACCGCGTGGCCGCCTATTTCTTGTGCGCCAACCGCGGCAAGCGGTCAGTGGCCATCGACATCGCCAGCGCCGAAGGCGCAGCCACGGTGCGCGAGCTGGCGCGCGAGGCCGACGTGGTGATCGAGAACTACAAGGTCGGGCAACTGGCCCGCTACGGGCTGGATGCCACCAGCCTGCAGGTGCTCAACCCCGGCCTGGTGTACTGCTCGATCACGGGTTACGGCCAGGACGGCCCGATGTCGCACAAGGCCGGATACGACTTTGCCATCCAGGCCGAAGGCGGCCTGATGAGCATCACGGGCGATGCGGGCGGCGAGCCCCAAAAAGTGGGCGTGGCGGTGGTGGACCTGATGACCGGGGTGTATGCCGCGACCGCCATCCTGGCGGCGCTGCACGAGCGCGCACGCACCGGCCGCGGCCGGGTGATCGACGCATCGCTTTTTGATGTGCAAGTGGCCATGCTGGCCAACCAGGCGAGCAACCAGCTGGTCAGCGGCAAGGCTCCCACGCGCATGGGCAACGCGCATCCGAACATCGTGCCCTACCAGGTGTTTCCCACCCGGGACGGCCACATGGTGCTGGCCATCGGCAACGACGGGCAGTTCCAGCGGTTTTGCGAAGCGGCCGGCCATGCCGAGGTGGCCCGCGACGCACGCTTTGCCACCAACCCGGCGCGGGTGCAGCACCGCGGCGGGCTCGTTCCGCTGCTGACCGCCTGGACGCTGGAGCGCACCACCGGCGATTGGTGCGGGCTGCTCGAGCATGCGGCCGTGCCCTGCTCACCCATCCTGGACGTTGGCGAGGTGATGGCGCATCCGCAGGTCGCCGCACGGGGCATGAAGCTCGAGGCCGCCGAAGGCCAGCCACCCATGGTGGCCACGCCGATGCGCTTTGACGGCCAGCGGCCGCAGGCGCCGCTGGCACCGCCGCGGCTGGACAACGCCGAGCCGGCCTGGCTGCCAGACTGAATCTGCAAAGAAGACGGACGCGTCGGGCACAGGCCTTGAGCGTTCACGGGGTTTGCCAGCGCTTCGGTGGGGGCTGTCCTTGCCTTTGCCTGCCTTGCCAAAGGCGACTGGGTTGACCCAAAGAGCGGCTGCCCTCGCGCCACGGACGCGCAGGAGCCCCCTTGGGGAATCAAAAAGAGCGCCAGTTCACTTGCTCTGGCTCAAGGCCGTGCTCACCAGCCGGGAGGTGATGTCCACGATCTGGATCATCCGGTCGTAGGGCATGCGGGTGGGGCCGATCACGCCCAGGGTGCCCACCACCTGGCCGTCGACCTCGTAGGGCGCGGTCACCACCGACAGTTCCTGGTAGGGCACGACCTGGCTCTCGCCGCCGATGTAGATGCGCACACCTTCGGCGCGGCTGGAAACGTCGAGCAGGCGCATGAGTTGGGCCTTCTGCTCGAAAAGGTCGAACAGCTTGCGAAGGCTCCCGAGGTCGCTGGAGAAGTCGCTGACGGCCAGGAGGTTGCGCTCGCCGGCAATGACCAGTTCGTCCCGCGACTCGATGGCCTCGGAGCCCACCTGCACCGCCGCCTGCATGAGCGCGGCGATCTCGCCGCGCAGCGCCTCGACCTCTCCCTGGATGCGCTCACGCACCTCCTCGATGGCCATGCCCGCGTAGTGCGAGTTCAGGAAGTTGGAGGCCTCGATCAGCTGGCTCGCGCTGTAGTCGGTCTCAGTGAAGATCACGCGGTTCTGCACGTCGCCGTCGGGTGAGACGATGATGACCAGAAGCCGCCGCTCCGACAGCCGCAGGAACTCGATGTGCCTGAACACCGACGTCCTGCGCGGCGCCATGACCACGCCCACGTAGTGCGACAGGCTAGAAAGCATCTGGGCGGCGTGGCTGATGACCTTCTGCGGCTGGTCGGGCGCGAGCTTTTGCTGTGCCACGAGGTTCTCCAGCGACATCGGCTCGCGCTGGGCGGTCAGCATGGTGTCCACGAACAGCCGATAGCCGCGCGCCGTGGGAATGCGCCCGGCCGAGGTGTGGGGGCTGGCGATGAGGCCGAGTTCCTCGAGGTCGCTCATCACGTTGCGGATGGTGGCCGGCGACAGTTCCAGGCCCGAGGCCTTGGACAGCGTGCGCGAGCCCACCGGCTGCCCGTCGGCGATGTAACGCTCGACCAGGGCTTTGAGCAACAGTTTGGCGCGGTCGTCCAGCATGGGCAAATTCTAAGGAGTTGCGTGCACCGGCCGCCAGGGAAGGCGCCGGGAAACCCTGTGATGTAATTTACGCATGAATTCGCAGTTCCGGCATGTGGCGCTGATCGGCAAATACCAGGCCGTGGGTTCTCGCACGGCCCTGGAAGACATCGCCCAGTTCCTGCACAGCCAGGGCTGCGAGGTCGCGCTGGAGGCCGAAACCGCCAACAACACCGGCATGGGCGGCTACAACGCCCTGACGGTGGAGCAGATCGGCGCGCAATGCGACCTGGGCCTGGTGGTCGGCGGCGACGGCACCATGCTGGGCGTGGGCCGGCAACTGGCCGAGCATGGCGTGCCGCTGATCGGCATCAACCAGGGGCGGCTGGGCTTCATCACCGACATTCCCCTGGAAGGCTACCAGGCCGTGCTCGCGCCCATGCTGCGCGGGCGCTACGAGCAGGAAAACCGCGCCATGATGCAGGCCCGCGTGATGCGCGACGGGCACTGCGTGTTCTCGGCCACGGCGTTGAATGACGTGGTGGTCAACCGCGGCGCCACGGCCGGCATGGTGGAGCTGCGCGTGGAAGTGGACGGCCGCCTGGTGGCCAACCAGCGCGCCGACGGCCTGATCATTGCCACGCCCACGGGCTCCACGGCGTATGCGCTGTCGGCGGGTGGCCCGCTGATGCACCCCTCGATCGCGGGCTGGCTGCTGGTGCCGATCGCGCCGCACACCCTGTCGAACCGGCCCATCGTGCTGCCCGACCAGGGCGAGGTGGCGATCGAGATCGTCGCCGGGCGCGACGCGAGCGCCAATTTCGACATGCAGTCGCTGGCCACGCTGCTGCACGGCGACCGCATCGTGGTCACGCGCTCGGAGCACGAGGCGCGCTTCCTGCACCCGCAGCGCTGGAGCTATTTCGACACGCTGCGCAAGAAACTGCACTGGAACGAGGGCGGCGCCTGAAGGCTGTCGGCGGCGTCACCCGGGGCGGTTACGATCCGCGCAATCGCTGACGGGCCGCAAGCGCCCCACCGCAGTCATGAGCCTCAAGAGCATCTACCTCCGTGATTTCGTCATCGTCCAGGAACTCGAGCTGGACCTGGGTACCGGCTTCACCGTGCTGACCGGCGAGACCGGCGCCGGCAAGTCCATCCTGATCGACGCCCTGCAGTTGACCCTGGGTGCGCGCGCCGACGCAGCCGTGGTGCGCGAGGGCGCGCCGCGCTGTGAAATCAGCGCCAGCTTCGACGCCCCGGCCGGCGTGCAGGCCTGGCTGGAAGCCGCCGGGCTGGACACTGCCGACGAGCTGCTGCTCAGGCGCACCATCGATGCGCAGGGCAAGAGCCGCGCCTGGATCAACGGCAGCCCGGCCACGGCCTCGCAGCTGCGCGAGCTGGGCGACCAGCTGGTGGACATCCACGGCCAACACGCCTGGCAGAGCCTGACCCGCCCCGAGTCGGTGCGCGGACTGCTCGATGCCTACGCGGGGGTCAGCACCGAGTCGCTGGGCAAGCGCTGGGGTGCGTGGCGTGAAGCCCAGAAGGGCCTGGACCACGCCCGGCAGGCCCAGGACACCCTGGCGCGCGAGCGCGAGCGCCTGGCCTGGCAGATCGGCGAGGTGGACAAGCTTTCCCCCGGCGAGGACGAGTGGGACGAACTCAATGCGCAGCACAGCCGGCTGTCCAACGCCCAGGCGCTGCGCGATGCGGTGCAGGTCGCGGTCGATGCCCTGCAGGAGGCCGATGAAAGCGCCACCGCACTGCTCAGCCGCGCCATCCATGCGCTGGAAGCCCAGGCCGCGATCGAGCCACGCTTTGCACCCATCCTCGAGGAATTGAACAGCGCCCTGGCCCAGGCCGAAGACGCGGTGCATTCACTCAGCGGCTACGCCCGCCACGCCGAGCTCGAGCCTGAGCGGCTGCAGGAACTGGACGAGCGCCTGGGCCTGTGGGTGAGCCTGGCGCGCCGCTACAAGCGCTCGCCGGCTGAGCTGGCACAGCTCTGGGCCGGCTGGCGGGAAGAGCTCAAGCAGCTGGACGCTGCCACCGACCTCGCGGCCCTGGAAAAGGCCGAGGCCCAGGCGCGAAGCGCCTTCATGGAGGAGGCCAAGGCCGTGGGCAAGGCCCGCACCAAGGCCGCTCCCGCGCTGGCCAAGGCCATCAGCCAGGCGATGCAGGGGCTGGGCATGCAGGGCGGGCAGTTCGAGGTGCGGCTGGACAAGCTCGAGGAGCCGCAGCAGCACGGCCTGGAGCAGGTGCAATTTCTGGTGGCCGGCCACCCCGGCGCCACGCCGCGTCCGGTGGGCAAGGTGGCCTCGGGTGGCGAACTCTCGCGCATTGCGCTGGCCATTGCCGTGACCACCAGCCGCCTGGGCACCGCGCAGACGCTGATCTTCGACGAGGTGGATTCCGGCGTGGGCGGTGCCGTGGCCGAGACCGTGGGCCGCCTGATGAAGCAGCTCGGCCAGGACCGGCAGGTCCTGGCGGTGACGCACCTGCCGCAGGTGGCTGCCTGCGCCGACTGGCACCTGGTGGTGGCCAAGCAGACCCAGGCCGGGCGCACCACCAGCGGGGTGCACCCGGTCGAGGGCGAACAGCGCGTGGCCGAAGTGGCCCGCATGCTGGGCGGACAGCAGCTCTCGGGCACCACGCTGGCGCATGCCAAGGAGATGCTGGGTTCATGACGACCGTCAACGCCCCGCCTGCCGCCATGGAGATGGTGCTGATCACCGGCATGTCCGGCTCTGGCAAGTCGGTGGCGCTGCACGCGCTGGAGGACGCCGGCTACTACTGCGTGGACAACCTGCCGCCCGAGCTGCTGGCCAGCTTCGTGGCCCTGGAGCAGCGACACGGCGCGCGCAAGGTGGGCATTGCCATGGACGTGCGCAGCGCCTCGGCCCTGCCCCTGGTGCCGCAGCAGCTCAGGGAGCTGCGCTCACAGGGCGTTCGCATCACGCCGATCTTTCTGGACGCCAGCGCCGAGACGCTGGTGCGCCGCTTTTCTGAAACGCGAAGGCTCCATCCGCTGTCGCGCATGGAGCTGTCGGACCAGCACCGCGCGTTGGTCGAGGCCATCGAGCTCGAGCGGGAGCTGCTGGGCGAGCTGCGCGAGCATGCGCACGTGCTGGACTCGAGCATGATCCGCCCGGCCCAGCTGCAGGCCTACGTGAAAAGCCTGATCGCTGCGCCCAGCACGCAGCTCACCCTGGTGTTCGAGTCCTTTGCTTTCAAGCGCGGGGTGCCGCTGGACGCAGACTATGTGTTCGACGTGCGCATGCTGCCCAACCCGCACTACGTGCCGGCGCTCAAGCCACTGACGGGCCGCGACGCACCCGTGGCCGACTACCTGCGGGACAGCCATGAGGTGGGCGAGATGTTCAGCGGCATCCACGGTTTCCTGGACCGCTGGCTGGCCTCGCTGGCGCAGGACCACCGCAGCTACGTGACGGTGGCCATCGGATGCACTGGCGGCCAGCACAGGTCGGTGTACCTGGTCGAGGCGCTGGCCGAGGCCTTCGGCACGGCCTGGCCCACGCTCAAGCGCCACCGCGAGCTGGACGCCGCCAGCGCACAGCCCCGGGGCTGAGCCGCACGCGGCCAGCCCGCCTCAGCCTTCCAGCAACTTGCGCACGGGCGCGGGAAGCCCCAGCGCCGGCCACTGTGCAGGCAGGTGCCAGGCGCCTTCATCGGTGGGCTGGCCCGCGCCGGCCCAGGCCACGCGCACGGGATGGAGCAGCAGGTCGCGGTGGGTGAGCACGTGCAAAAACGCCGGCAGGCGCTCGGCATGGGTCACGCACTGCTGCTCCAGGGCCGCGATGCAGCCGGCCTCCTCCTCGAACACGGGCAGCACCTGCAGCCCCCCCCCAGATGCCGCGCGCAGGCCGCCTTTGCAGCCACACGGCGCCGTCTTGCCGCACCGCCCACAAGAGCCACAGCGACAGCCGCTTGCGCACCAGCTTGCGGCTCTTGACGGGGTAGCGCTCGGGTTGGCCCTGCCGATGAGCTGCACACAGCGCCTGCATGGGGCACAGCAGGCATTGCGGCTTGCGCGGCAGGCACACGGTGGCGCCCAGGTCCATCACGCCCTGGGTGTAGGCCGGCATGTCGGAGGCATCGGCGGGCAGCAGTGACCGGGCAAGGCCCAGGAGCTCTCGCTCGGCTGCGGCAGAGGACAGATCGCTCCCGAAACCGAGCACCCGGGTGAGCACGCGCTTGACGTTGCCGTCGAGGATGGCTGCACGCTCGCCGAAGCAGAACGACGCGATTGCCGCAGCCGTCGAAGGCCCGATGCCCGGCAGGCCCTGCAGCGCCTGCGCGCTTGCAGGGAAGCGCCCGCCGTGCTCCAGCACCACGGCCTGGGCGCAGCGGTGCAGGTTGCGCGCGCGGCTGTAGTAGCCCAGACCGCTCCAGAGCCCGAACACCTCGTCCAGTTCGGCCGCGGCCAGGTCGGCCACCGTGGGAAAGCGGTCCAGGAAGCGTTGGTAGTAGCCCAGCACGGTCGCCACCTGCGTCTGTTGCAGCATGACTTCGGACAGCCACACGCGGTAGGGGTCCTGCGTGTTCTGCCAAGGCAGGTGGCTGCGGCCGTGCGCCCGCTGCCAGCGCACCAGCGTGGGGGCGAAGCCGTGCAGGACCTCAGCCACAGGCGCGGAGACTGGCAAAGATGCCGGGGGGACGGCTTGCCGGGCAGGGAGAGGGAAGGCCACGGGGCGCTGTTTCAGAAAGTCTGGCAGCGCGGGCAGTAGTAGGTCGAGCGCTGCTGCTGGACGATGCGCTTGATCGGTGCCTCGCAGGCCCGGCAGGCCAGGCCCTCGCGGCCATAGACCCGGGCGCCGAGCTGGAAGTGGCCGCTTTCGCCGAGGGCGTTGGAGAAATCGCGCAGCGTACTGCCGCCCTGCGCCACCGCCTCGGCCAGCACCTGGCGGATGGCGGCATGCAGCCGCTGGGCGCGGGCGCGGGTGACCTGGTGCGCGCGCTGGGTGGGCCGGATGCCCGCCAGGAAGAGCGCCTCGGAGGCGTAGATGTTGCCCACGCCCACCACCACCTCGCCTGCGAGCAGCAGCTGCTTGATGGGGGTCTGCCGGGACTTGAGCGCGCGCCAGAAGTCGTCGGCATCGAACCGATCGCCCAGCGGCTCGACACCCAGGCGGCAGAGCAGCTTGTGCGCCACCGGGTCGGCCTCGCTGGGTGCGTACACCACCGCGCCGAAGCGCCGCGGGTCGTGCAGCCTGAGCGTGCCCGTGGTGGTGTGCAGCTCAAAATGGTCATGCCGACCGACGGGCGGCAGGTGGCGGTCGAACACCACGCTGCCCGACATGCCCAGGTGCATCAGCAAAAGGCCCTGGGGCGCCAGATCGATCAGCAGGTACTTGCCGCGCCTGCGCACGCCACCCACGGTGCGGCCGGCCAGCGCCTCAGGCTCGCAGCCCAGCGGCCAGCGCAACGGCTTGCCCAGCGAGGCGCCCAGCACCTGGGCGCCGGCGATGCGGTCAGCAAAGCTCAGTCGGGTGACTTCGACCTCGGGAAGTTCGGGCATGCGGCAGGCGGGGAAGGGACCGTGGGGGTGTCGGGGCAGCCGCAGGACAAAAGGGGCATGCCCTGGTGAGCGCGGCGTTGAAAAGCCCTGGATTATCATGGGCTGATGAAGACCTCGCTGATCTGCGCACTGCTTGGCCTGAGCCTGGCCAGCCCCCTGCTTCAGGCGCAGACGGCCCCCGCAGCGCCCGCCCAGGCAGCCCCATCCGGCACAGCGCTCTCCGCCCAGGAGCGGCGCAGCAGCATGGCCTTCAATGCGCAGATGTTCTACCAGTTGCTGGTAGCCGAGATGAGCGCCGCGCAGGGCGATGCGGGTGCTGCCATCACCCTGCTGGCCGATGCGGCGCGCAAGAGCGGCGACGCGCAACTCTACCAGCGCGCCACCGACCTGGCCCTGGCCGCACGCTCGGGCGACAACGCCCTGCAACTGGCGCGCCAGTGGCGCCAGGCGCATCCGCGCTCGCCCGAGGCACACCGTTACCTGCTGCAGATCCTGCTGGCGCTCAACCGCGTGGCCGAATCGGGGGAGCCGCTCAAATCGCTGCTGGAGATCACACCCGATGCCGAGCGTGGCCAACTGGTGGAACTGCTGCCGGCGCTTTACGCGCGCGCCAGCGACAAGAAGCTCGCCAGCGTCACCGTGGAGCAGGCACTGGCTCCTATGCTCGTGCAGGGCCGCCCCCATGCGCCGGGCTGGACCACGGTGGCCCGGCTGCGTGCAGGCGCAGGCGATGCAGCCGGCGCACTCGACGCCCTGCAGCGCGCCCAGGCAGCCGACCCCACCCAACGAGGCGCGGCGCTCCTGGCGCTGGAGCTGATGGACCCCAAGCGCCCCCGCGCGGAGGAATTCGTCCGCACCTACCTGGAGCGGGCGCAACCGGCCGCGGCCGAAGTGCGCCTGGGCTATGCACGCGCATTGGCCGAGGGGCAGCGGCTGCGCGAATCGGAATCGCAGCTGGAAAAACTCACCCGCGAACAGCCCGAAGCAGCCGAAGCCTGGCTGCTGCTGGGCTCGCTGCAGGCCGAGGCGGCCCGCCACGCGCAGGCCGAGGCCTCGCTTCAGCGCTACCTCGAACTCACGCAGCAACAGCAGGCCGGTCGCACCGGCCGGGGCCTGGCACAGGCCTACCTGCTGCTGGCCGAGATCGCGGAAAAACGCGGTGACCTCGCAGGCGCCGAGCGCTGGCTGAACATGCACACCAGCGGCGACCTGCTGGTGCAGGCGCAGACCCGCCGCGCCTCGCTGCTGGCTCGGCAAGGCAAGCTCCCCGAGGCCCGCGAACTGATCCGCAAGCTGCCCGAGCGTGACGCGGGCGACGCGCGCCTGAAGCTGCTGGCCGAGCTGAACCTGCTGCGCGAATTCAAGCAGCACCAGGCCGCCTTCGACCTGCTTGCCCGCGCGAGCGCGGCGGCGCCGCAGGACGTGGATTTGCTCTATGAACAGGCGCTCATGGCCGAAAAGCTCGGCCGCCTTGAAGAGATGGAGCGCCTGCTGCGCCGGGCGCTGGAGATCAAGCCCGACTACCACGCCGCCTACAACGCCCTGGGCTATTCATTGGCCGACCGTGGCGTGCGCCTTCCCGAGGCCAGACAGCTGATCCAGAAGGCGCTGGAATTCGCACCCAACGACCCTTACATCCAGGACAGCCTGGCGTGGGTGGAATTTCGCCTGGGCAACAAGCGCGAGGCACTGCGCGTGATCGAGCTGGCCTTCCAGTCCAAGCCCGACGCCGAGATCGCCGCCCATTTTGGGGAGATTCTCTGGAGCCTGGGCGAGCGCGAGAAAGCCCTGGCGATCTGGCGGGAGGGCCTGGCCCTGAACGCCGACAACGAGACCCTGCAGGAAACGCTCAAGCGGCTGCAGGTCAAGCCCTGATGGCACCGGCGGCGCGCCTTGACCGGCGCCGCGCCATGCAGCTGCGCAGCTGCACGGAAGCAGCGCACGCAAGCGGCCCCAACCCGCACCCACCCGTTTCGCAGCCGCCCATGCCGGCGCGGCGAAGCCTGGCCCTGACCGCCCTGGCCGCAGCGGGCCTGCTGGCCACGGGTTGTGCCCTGCGACAAGCACCGACGGCGGGCATGCCCGGTGGCCAGTGGAGCGGGCGCCTGGCCCTGGCGGTGCGGGGCGAGCCGCCGCAGTCCTTCTCGGCGGGGTTTGAACTTCGCGGCCGGGCCCAGGCGGGCGAGTTGCTGCTGACCTCTGCCCTGGGCACCACCCTGGCCTTGGCCCGCTGGACCCCACAGGGGGCAGAGCTGCAGGCCACGGGCGAGAGGCGGCGCTTCGGCTCCATGGAAGCGTTGCTGGAAGATGTGACCGGGGCCGCCCTGCCCCTGGAGGCGCTGTTCGACTGGCTGCAAGGACTGCCCACGGCTGTGGCAGGCTGGCAGACCGACCTGTCCCTCCATGCCCAGGGACGGCTGCTGGCCCGGCGACTGTCGCCTGGGCCGGCGGTGGAACTGCGCATCGCGCTGGAACAGCCATGAAAGCCATCCACGACGTCCTGGCGCCGGCCAAACTCAACCTGTTCCTGCACGTCACCGGACGGCGCAGCGATGGCTATCACCTGCTGCAATCGGTGTTCATGCTGATCGATTGGTGCGATAGGCTGTCCTTCGAACTGCGGCGCGACGGCCAGATCAGCCGCAGCGACCAAGGCGGCGCCGACCTGCCCGACGACGACCTGTGCGTGCGGGCCGCCCGCGCACTTCAGCAGGCCAGTGGCACCTCGCAGGGCGTGCACATCCATCTGGAAAAGAACATCCCGTCACAGGCCGGCATGGGCGGGGGCTCGTCCGATGCCGCAGCCTGCCTGCTGGCGCTGCAGCGGCTTTGGGGCGTGCGCCTGCCCGATGAGACATTGCAGGCCCTGGCCTTGGGTCTGGGGGCCGACGTGCCGTTCTTCATGGGGGGGCGCAACGCCTGGGTGGAAGGCGTGGGCGAGCGGCTGACCCCGCTGGACTTGCCGCCCGCGCGCTTCCTGGTGGTCAAGCCCCCCAGCGGGGCCTCCACACCGGCGATCTTTGGCTCTGCGCTGCTCAAACGCGATTCTGAACCTGCTACAATCTTGAGCTTTGCTGCACACGACAGCGGACAGATCTACGGGTTTGGACGCAACGACCTGCAGCCGGTGGCCCAGGCGCTTTGCCCTGACATCGACCACGCACTGGCCTGGTTGCTGGAGCAGGGTCTGCAGGGGCGCATGACCGGTTCAGGCAGCGCGGTGTTCGCGCCGGTTCCCCAGGGAGTCGGGGCCTGCATCCAGCCACCGGCTGGCTGGCAGGTGCGGATGTGCAGCAACTTGGAAGTTCATCCGCTGGCGGGTTGGTAGACTAGCCAGTTCCGGAAAAATTCTGAGTGAAATTGTGGGTCGTGTGTTCCAAAGACATGCGTCCTGTGTAGGGGAGTCGCCAAGTTGGTCAAGGCACCGGATTTTGATTCCGGCATGCGAGGGTTCGAGTCCTTCCTCCCCTGCCAAAACCTCAACGGCCTTTGCCGCGGCTGCTGGATGCAGCAACCGGGCAAAGGCTTTTTGCTGGTCCCCTGAAGACCGTCAGGGCCCCTTTGATCTGAGCTGTTGCGCACACCGCTCCTCCCCACAGACCTCCCCGGCCCCGACATGCAAGCGCCCCACCCTGACTTCATGGTGTTCACTGGCAACGCCAACCCGAGCATGGCCCAGGAAATCGCCAACCACCTGGGCACCACCCTGGGTTCGGCGCACGTGGGCCGATTCTCCGACGGCGAGGTGACGGTCGAGATCCAGCAGAACGTGCGCGCCCGCGACGTGTTCGTGGTGCAGTCCACCTGCGCGCCCACCAACGACAACCTGATGGAGTTGCTCATCATGGTCGACGCGCTCAAGCGCGCCTCGGCCGAGCGCATCTCCGCGGTCATTCCCTACTTCGGCTACGCCCGCCAGGACCGTCGCCCGCGCTCGGCGCGCGTGCCGATCACGGCCAAGGTGGTGGCCAACATGCTGCAGGCCGTGGGCGTCTCCCGCGTGCTGACCATGGACCTGCACGCCGACCAGATCCAGGGCTTCTTCGACATCCCGGTGGACAACATCTACGCCTCGCCGGTGCTGCTGGGCGACCTGACCCAGAAGAAGTACGAGGACCTGATGGTGGTCTCGCCCGACGTGGGCGGCGTGGTGCGCGCGCGCGCGCTGGCCAAGCAGCTCGGTTGCGACATGGCCATCATCGACAAGCGCCGGCCCAAGGCCAACGTGTCGGAAGTGATGCACGTGATCGGCGACATCGAGGGCCGCAACTGCGTGATCATGGACGACATGATCGATACCGCCGGCACCCTGGTCAAGGCCGCGGAAGTGCTCAAGGAACGCGGCGCCAAGAAGGTCTATGCGTATTGCACGCATCCCGTGTTCTCGGGCCCGGCGATCGAGCGCCTGTCCAAGGGCCAGGCCCTGGACGAGGTGGTGATCACCAACACCATTCCATTGAATGCCGCCGCCCAGGCGTGCGGCAAGATCCGCCAGCTCTCGGTGGCGCCGCTGTTTGCAGAAACCATCCAGCGCATTGCCAAGGGCGAATCGGTGATGAGTTTGTTCCAGGACCAGGACAACCTGTTCTGATCCCGGTACATCAAGCCGGCGGTCCCAGGACCGCCACGTTGACAATGAGGCGCAAGCTGGTCGCGGCCCGCCTCTTCAGGAGAAAACCATGAAATTCGTCGCTTTTGAGCGCAAGCTGCAGGGTACGGGTGCGAGCCGCCGTCTGCGCAATTCGGGCCGCACGCCCGGCATCGTCTACGGTGGCACCGGCGAGCCGCTGCTCATCGAGTTGGACCACAACGCGCTGTTCCACGCCCTCAAGAAGGAAGCCTTCCATTCGGCCATCCTCGAGATGGAACTCAATGGCCAGGCCCACAAGGTGCTGCTGCGTGACTACCAGATGCACCCCTTCAAGGCCCTGGTGCTGCACACCGACTTCCAGCGCGTGGAAGCCACCACCCGCATGACCGTGAAGGTGCCCCTGCACTTCAGCGGCGAAGAGAATTCGCCCGCCGTCAAGGCCGAGAAATGCCTGGTCAACCACACGGTGACCGAGCTGACCGTGGAATGCTTCCCCGCCGACATCCCTGAGTTCATCGCGGTGGACCTGAGCGGCATGAAGAAGGGCACCTCGCTGCACGTCAACGATCTGACCCTGCCCAAGGGCGTGAAGGTCATCACCAAAGGCCAGGTCAACCCCGTGATCGCCTCGGTGACCGCGATCGAGGAAGAAGTGGTCGCCGCGCCCGTGGCCGCTCCTGCAGCCGACGCCAAAGGCAAGGGCAAAGGCAAGAAGTAATTCCTGCCCTCCCCGGCCTGCCAGGCCCATGCGCTCGCAAGAGGCATGGGCCTTTTTCTTTCATCTAGGACAATGCCCGCATGATCAAGCTCATGGTGGGCCTGGGCAACCCAGGCAGCGAGTACGAGGCCACGCGGCACAACGCGGGCTTCTGGTGGATCGATGCCGTGGCGCGCGAACTCGGCGTCTCGCTGTCCATGGACAAGGGCTACCACGGCCTGGTCGCACGCACTGCGGTGCAGGGGCAGACGCTGTGGCTGCTCAAGCCCCAGACCTTCATGAACGTCTCGGGCAAGTCGGTGGCGGCCCTGGCGCGCTTTTTCAAGATCCGGCCGGAAGAAATCCTGGTGGCGCACGACGAGCTCGATGTGCCCCCGGGCCAGGCCAAGCTCAAGTTCGGCGGGGGCCACGCCGGCCAGAACGGCCTGCGCGACATTCACGCCCAATTGGGGACCGGCGACTACTGGCGGCTTCGCATCGGCATCGGCCACCCAGGGGTGAAGTCCGAGGTGTCGAACTGGGTGCTGGGCAAGCCCAGCCCCGAGCAGCGCAGCGCCATGGAAGAGGCCGTGGCGCGCAGCGTCAAGGCGTGGCCACAGTTGCTGGCCGGCGAGATGGAAAAAGCCATGCAGCAAATCCACACTTCCGCACCGCCCCGGCCCAAACCGCCCCGCAAGGAAGTGCCGCCAGAGGCCTGAGCCGGGAGCCGCCCCGCTCGGGAAGGCTGCGAAGTCGGGGTGAAGGCCCCCGCGGCAGCGCGGGGGTCAGCCCTGGGATGCGCCGGGCTTGGCGGCGGCCGGCCGCGCCAGTTCCGCCAGGCTCTGCAGACGGTGGTACTTCAACATCAGCTGATCGCGGCTTTCCACATGCTCCGGGCTCACCGGGATGCAGGACACCGGGCACACCTGCACGCACTGCGGCTCATCAAAGTGGCCCACGCATTCGGTGCATTTGGCCGGATCGATCTGGTAGATCTCGGGGCCCAGGAAGATGGCCTCGTTCGGGCACTCGGGCTCGCAGACATCGCAGTTGATGCATTCGTCGGTGATCATCAAGGCCATGGCTTTTCTTTCGGGTCGGCAATGAACAGGGCAGCCTCTGGAGCAACTGCGCCCCGCCAAGTTTCAGGCATTGGAGGCGTGTGCCGCTCGAAGTTCCCCGGCGATGGCCGGGTTGACCATCTGGCCCACATCGCCGCCGAGCTTGCTGATCTCGCGCACCAACGTGCTGCTGATGCACTGCAGTGGCGCCTCGGGCAGCAGGAACACCGTCTCCACCTCGGGCCGCAGCTTGCGGTTCATGGCCGCCATCTGGGCCTCGTAGTCGAAGTCGGTGAGGTTGCGCACGCCGCGCACCACGGCCGTGGCCCCCTGGGCTGCACAGAAATCCATGATGAGCCCGTCGAACGGGAGCACCCGCACCGGGCCGAGGCCGCGGACCGCCTGCTCGACCTGTCGCACGCGGTCCTGCAGGGCAAAAAGCGTTTTCTTGTGGTGCGCCACGGCGACCGCGACGACGAGCTCGTCGAACAACCCGGCTGCGCGCCGCACCACGTCTTCATGCCCGAGGGTGAAGGGATCGAAGGTGCCCGAGTAGACGGCGATGCGCGGTGTTGCTGAGGCCATGGGCAAATTATGCCCGGCAGGCCTCGGGATGAGGGACGCGGCCCAGCCAGTTCAACCGCAAACGTGAGGCCATCCGGAAAATCGGTCCTGGCCACGGCCAGTCGCGGCGCTGCCGGCCCCTGCCGGGCCGGCTCAGCCTACGGCACTGGTACGCGCCAACAGGTGGTAGTGCACCGCCCCGGCACGCCCGGTGCGCAGCAACGCCAGCCCCAGGGGCGCCAGGCTTTCTGCGGTCCAGGGCTCGGGCGCCTCCAAATACACAAAACCCGTGTCCGCCACCACGCGCACAGCCGCCTGGAGCGCAGGCAGGAAAAGCGCGGACTGGAAAGGCGGATCCAGCAGCACCAGTTGCTGGCTGCGTTCGGGCAGGCGCGCCAGCAGGGCCAGGGCATCGCCCCGCTCGATCTGCACGGACTCGGCGCCCAGCTTCTGCTTCAGGGTACGAAGCCGCTGCACCAGTTCGGCATCCTGCTCGGTCATGAACACCCGCGCCGCGCCCCGGGAGGCGGCCTCCAGCCCCAGGGCGCCAGTGCCGGCGAAAGCGTCCACGCAGTGCCAGCCCGAAAGGTCTTGGCCCAGCCAGTTGAACAAGGTCTCGCGCACGCGGTCGGGCGTGGGCCGCAGGCCCGGCTTGTCGGGCACCGCGATCTTGCTGCGCTTGAAGAGGCCGCCGATGATGCGGATTTCACCGGTCGGGGCTTTGCGGGAAACGGCAGCGCGCACGGGCGCAGCGGGCGCGCCTGTTGCGCCCGGCAGGGCCTTGGTGCGGTGTGTGGCTGAAGAAGGAAGAGTGCGGGACTTCATGTTCCGCCCACCACCAGGGTGAGCATGCGGTCGGGTTGGAGCTTGCGCTGGAATGCCGCGCGGATGTCGGCCGGCGTGAGCCGCTCGACCTGTTCGGTCCAGGTCTGCAGGTGATCGAGCGGCAGGCCGTGCCAGGCGATGTTGGCCACGTTGTCCAGCAGTTTCGCATTGCTGTCCAAACGCAGCGCAAAGCCGCCGATGAGGTTGTCCTTGGCCGCGCGCAATTCCTGCTCGGTGGGCCCCTGGGCCACGAACTCCCCGAGCACCTGGCGCACCACGGTCACGGCCTGGTCCACCTGGTCCACGCGGGTCTGCAGGCCCACGGTGAAGGCGCCTGCGTGAAGGCCGGGCGCGAAGTAGCTGAAGACGCTGTAGCTCAGGCCACGCTTTTCGCGCACCTCCTGGGTCAGGCGCGAGACGAAGCCGCCGCCGCCCAGGATGTGGTTGCCCACGGTCAGGGCGAAGAAGTCGGGGTCCGAGCGCCTGAAGCCGGGCTGCCCGATCAGCACATGCGCCTGGGTCGAACGAAAAGGCAGGCGCTGCTCGCGCCCGGCCTCCAGCGCAACCACCTCGGGCACAGGTGGCAGCGGGCTCAGGCGGCTGCAGGGCACGGCCGGCAGGCGCGAGAGCAGTCGCTGCACCAGCGCGTCGGCCTGCGCGCGATCCACCGCGCCCACCATGCTCACCCTGGCTCGGCAAGGGCTCAGGTGGGCCGCATGAAAGCGCTGCATGTCAGCGGCGGCCACCTGGGCGAGCGTCTGGGCGGTCACCTCACGCCCGTAGGGGTGGCTGCCGAACACGGACTTGCCGAATTCACGGCTGGCCACGCTGGCTGGCCGGGTGTAGGACTCGCGGATGCTGGCGGCCCAGCGCTCGCGTTCGCGCTGCCACACCGGCTCGGGGAACGCGGGCTCGCCGATCTGCCGCGCCGCCAGGTCGATGGCGCGGGCCAGCAGTGCCGGCTCGGTCAGGGTGCGCAGCGACAGGCTCAGCCGGTCGGCGCTGGCGCTGGCGGAAAGGCGCGCACCCAGGTCGGCCCAGGCCTGGCTCACGGCGTTCTCATCGAGGGCGGGTGCGCCGCTCACGGCACGCACGCCCTTGGCGAGCATGAGCGCCATGCCGCCGGCCAGCCCCGCCTGGGCTGGCGGGTCGCGCCGGGCGCCGGCATCGAAATCGATCTGCACGTCCAGCATGGGAATCGAGGGGCTGCGCACCAGGTAGACCTGCGCGCCGCTGGCCTGCTGCCAATGCTCGATCACGGGTGAAGCAGCAGCTGCACCGCAGAACAACAAGGTGCAGCCGGCCAGCACCGAGCCCACGCCCTTGAGCAGACCCCCAGGGCGGCCCGCCCGGCCGCCGACCCGCACTGCGAAGCCGTTGGCGGGCTGCGCACGCAAGGCCGTGCAAAACCCTGCAGCGAATGCGGACGCAGGCCCTGAAGTGGAGGGTGCATGCGAGCGGATGCGCCGCACGACAGGCGCTGAATGACCGAAGGGTTTGAACAAGAGCGAATGCAGCCAGGACATCTCAGGGCTTCCGCGGTTGGGTCTCGGACGCCGCGTCCGGGGCCGCTCCAGGGGCTGCGCCCGGCGGCTCCCTGAGCGGCAGCAGCACGGCCAGCGTGGACTGCGACTCGTCAAAGTAACGTTGGGCCACGCGCTGCACCTCCTCGGCCGTGATGCTGCGCACATGCCGCACCAGGCGGCTGTGTGCATCCAGCGGAAAGTCCAGCAGCCAATGCGAGCCCAGTTCGCGGGCCTGGGCGAACACCGCATCGAGCTTGTAGGTCTCGGAGGCGACCCACTGGGTTTTCACGCGCTCCAGTTCATCGGGGGTGATGCCGCGTGCGGCCACCTCGGCCACCTGGGCGCGCAGCGCCTGGGCCAGCTCGGCCGGGTCGCGCCCTTCCAGCGGCACGGCATCGAGCGCGAACACCTGCGGGCCGCGGCCTGCCAGGCCGTGGTACGCACCCACGCTGTGGGCCAGGCGCGCGGGGCCCTGGGTGAGCGCGCGGTCCAGGCGCGCGCCGGGGTAGCCGTCGAGCACGGCGGCCAGCACGGTGAGCGCCAGCGCGTCGCGGCTGGGGCCGGCCGGCAGGCTGTCGGCGGCCAGCGCCGGGGCCTCCAGCTGGGGCACCTTGAACATCAGGCTCAGGTAGGGCTGGCTGGTGCGGGCGCGGTGCTCCACCCGGCGGGGGCCGGTTTGCGGCGGTTCGGTGCGGGGCTTGCGCTCGGGCAACGCGCGCGCCGGGATGCGGCCATAGGTTTCCTCGGCCCAGCGGCGGACCTGGTCGACGTCCACATCGCCGACCACCACCACGGCGGCGTTGGCAGGCGCATACCAGCGGGCGTGGAAGTCACGCACGTCGGCCGGCGTGAGCGACTCGATGTCGCTCATCCAGCCGATGATGGGGCGGCGGTAGGGCGAGGCACTGAACATGACCGCCTGCGCCATCTCACCGAGCTGGGCACGCGGGGAATCGTCCACGCGCTGGCGGCGCTCTTCCTTGATGACCTCGATCTCGCGCCGAAACTCATCGTCGGGCCACCGGTTGTTGGCAAAGCGGTCGGCCTCGAGCGCCATCACCTCGCGCAACCGGTTGGCGGGCACCTGCTGGTGGTAGGCCGTGGCGTCGCGCGAGGTGAAGGCGTTCTCGCGCCCGCCCAGCGCGGCCACCCGCCGCGAGAACTCGCCCGGCCCCATGCTGGCCGTGCCCTTGAACATCATGTGCTCCAGCACGTGCGCGACGCCGGAGCTGCCATCGACCTCGTCGATGGATCCCACACGCACCCACAGCATGTGAACGGCCGTGGGCGCGCGCCGGTCGGGCTGAACGATGAGCGTCATGCCGTTGGCCAGTCTGAACCGGCTGGCACGCAGCGCCGGGCTGGCCGTCGGCGCCTGGACTTGCGCGGCGCGCGCGGCCGGATCTTCCAGCGCCGGACGTGGCTGCGACTGCGCAGGCTGCGCGCAGCACAGCGCAAGCCACACAAAGGCGGCCAGCCACATGCCGGGGCGGCACATTTCAGGCGTGCGGAACCGGGACACGGACGCGCGGCAACGGGAGAGGCTCAGGTGGGCGGTGAGAGGGGGCATGTGCAAATGGGGCCAGGGGGGCGTTTCATAGAATAGCCAGCCAACAAAGACCGTTCGATGTTCAGTTTCATCAAGAAATTACTCAAGCCTGGCGCGTCCAGCCCGCCACCGGCTGAAGAAACCGCAATCCGCGCGGCACCGGCAGAGCCCGTGCCCCCCCTGGAGACACCGAAGGTCGCTCCACCGACAGCTGTCACGGGGCAACCGCCGGTTGCACACACGCCCCATGCCACCACGGCCCTGGCGCCGACCCCTGCTGCATCCCCCAAGCTGGAAGCTGCGGTGTCCTGGAAGGCCCCACCTGCCGCGCTGCCGGTGGAGCCCGCAACAGCAAAAAGCGCTCCCGAAAGCGCTGTGTCACCTGCCGTGCGGCTTGCGCCTGCCCCCCTGCCCCCTGCCCCAGCCGAGACCAGCAGCCTCATCGGAAGCGCACTGGCCGCACCCATCGAGGTGCAGTCAGCGGCTGCGACCGCTCCCGCAGCGCCCCCGCGCGAGCGCTCGGTGGATCGTCTGCGCGACGGGCTTCGCAAGACCGGCAGCAGCATCGCCAGTGTATTCACCGGCGCGCAGATCGATGACGCGCTTTACGAGGAACTGGAAACCGCGCTGCTCATGGCCGATGCGGGCGTCGGCGCCACACAGCACCTGCTGGACGACGTCAAGCGCCGCGTCAAGGACAGCGGCGTGACCCATCCGGTGGCGGTGAAGAATTTGCTGACCGAGTCCCTGGCCGCGCTGCTCAAGCCGCTGGAGCGCAGCCTGGTGATCGGTGCGCACGAGCCCACCGTGATCATGGTGGCCGGCGTCAACGGCGCGGGCAAGACCACCTCCATCGGCAAGCTCACCCGGCATCTGGCCGACGAGGGAGCCTCCGTGCTGCTGGCGGCAGCCGACACCTTCCGCGCCGCCGCCCGTGAGCAACTGCTCGTCTGGGCGCAGCGCAACACGGTGGAGATCGTGAGCCAGGAAGGGGGCGATCCGGCGGCCGTGAGCTTCGATGCCGTCTCGGCCGGCAAGGCCCGAGGCAAGGACGTGGTGCTGGTGGACACCGCCGGGCGCCTGCCGACGCAGTTGCACCTGATGGAGGAACTCAAGAAGATCAAGCGCGTCATCGCCAAGGCCGAGGCCAGCGCGCCGCACGAGGTGCTGCTGGTGATCGACGGCAACACCGGCCAGAACGCGCTGGCGCAGGTGCGCTCGTTCGACGATGCGCTCTCGCTCACGGGCCTGATCGTCACCAAGCTCGACGGCACGGCCAAGGGCGGCGTGCTGGCCGCCATTGCGCTGTGGGCCACCGAGCGGCAGAAGAAAGACTCCGGGCTGCGTCCGGTGCCGGTCTACTTCATCGGCGTGGGCGAAAAGCTCGAGGACCTGGAAACCTTCAACGCGCGCGAGTTTGCGCAGGCGCTGCTGAACTGATCCACCGAAACAAGGCGCGCCAGGTCCGCCGGCGTGTCCACATCCCACAGCGTGGGCATCTCGCTCCACCGCAGGCCCCGGTCTGCCAGGCGCTGGCGCGTCTGGGCCATCACCTGGTCCGTGCTCCAGGCCACGCCTTCAAAGAGTGCGGGCTCGGGCCTGGCCAGTCCCACCAGCACGTAGCCGCCGTCTTCGGCCGGGGTGAACACCGCGTCGTGGGTGCGCAGGCGGTGCGCGGCTTCCAGCAGGTGGGCAGCCGTGAACGCCGGGCAGTCGCTGCCGAT
>CAYVGD010000004.1:0-27325 GCA_964450095.1 uncultured Polaromonas sp. | reverse complement strand
CGGCCTGCTGTTCCTGATGGCCATCACCTCCCTGGAGGTGTACGGCGTCATCATTGCCGGCTGGGCATCGAACTCCAAGTACGCCTTCCTGGGCGCGCTGCGCGCCTCGGCCCAGATGGTGAGCTACGAGATCGCGATGGGCTTTTGCCTGGTGGTGGTGCTGCTGGTTTCCTCCAGCCTGAACATGACCGACATCGTGATGGTGCAGGGCAAGGGCATGGGCGCCGACATGGGCCTGAATTTCCTGTCCTGGAACTGGTTGCCGCTGCTGCCGATCTTCGTGGTGTATTTCATCGCGGGCCTGGCCGAGACCAACCGCCACCCCTTCGACGTGGTCGAGGGCGAGTCGGAGATCGTGGCCGGTCACATGATCGAGTACTCGGGCATGGCCTTTGCCATGTTCTTCCTGGCCGAGTACGCCAACATGATCCTGGTTTCGGTTCTGTGCGTGGTCATGTTCCTGGGCGGCTGGCTGCCGCCGGTCGAGGCCCTGGGCTTCATCCCCGGATGGATCTGGCTGGGCCTGAAGACCTTCGTGGTCGTCACCATGTTCCTCTGGGTGCGCGCGACCTTCCCCCGCTTCCGCTACGACCAGATCATGCGCCTGGGCTGGAAGATCTTCATCCCCGTCACCCTGGTGTGGCTGGTGGTGGTGGCCGTCTGGATGCAGACGCCCCTGAACATCTGGAAGTAACCATGGGCCTTCACGCTCATCACTTCGTGTATTCACCGCTCCCCGCAGGGGGCGCCCGCCGCCTTCGGGCGGCCGTGAGGCGGCTTGGCCGCGCTTCAGAGAGACTCACATGACCACGCAGGCCATCGCTTCCTCGTCCTTCTCGCTGAAGGACTTCCTGTCGAGCTTCATGCTGACCGAGCTGTTCAAGGGCATGGCCCTGACCGGCAAGTACATGTTCAGCCGCAAGATCACCATCCAGTTCCCGGAGGAGAAGACGCCGCTGTCGCCGCGCTTTCGCGGCCTGCATGCGCTGCGCCGCTACGACAACGGCGAAGAGCGCTGCATCGCCTGCAAGCTGTGCGAAGCGGTCTGTCCGGCGCTGGCCATCACGATCGAGTCCGATGTGCGCGACGACGGCAGCCGCCGCACCACGCGCTACGACATCGACCTGACCAAGTGCATCTTCTGCGGCTTCTGCGAGGAAAGCTGCCCGGTGGACTCCATCGTCGAGACGCACATCCTCGAATACCACGGTGAAAAGCGCGGTGACCTGTACTTCACCAAGGACATGCTGCTGGCCGTGGGCGACCGCTACGAAAAAGAAATCGCGGCCAACAAGGCGGCCGACGCCAAGTACCGCTGAGCCTTCGCAGACTCCCCCACGGACCGCACCGAGCAAGGCCGCCCCTGAAGGCGGCCGAAGAAAGACGCCAGACCCATGGACGCCAAATCAGCCTTGTTTTATCTGTTCTCAGCCGTGCTGCTGTTTGCGGCGTTCCGCGTGATCACGGCGCGCAACCCGGTGCACGCGGCGCTGTTCCTGGTGCTGGCCTTCTTCCAGGCATCGGCCCTGTGGCTGCTGCTCAAGGCCGAGTTCCTGGCGATCACGCTGGTGCTGGTCTACGTGGGCGCCGTGATGGTGCTCTTTCTTTTCGTCGTGATGATGCTGGACATCAACATCGACAGCATGCGCAAAGGCTTCTGGCGCCACTTTCCGCTGGCCGCGGGCATCGGCACCCTGATCGCGCTGGAGATGGCCGCGGTGCTGATGGGCGGCTTTCGCATCACCGAGCCGCAGGCCATGCCGGGCGCTGCCGCCTCCGCGGTGGAACTGTCCAACACCAAGGAACTGGGCAAGGTCCTGTATTCGCAGTACCTGCTTCCCCTGCAGGCTGCAGCGGTGGTGCTGTTGGTGGCCATCGTGGCTGCCATCGCCCTGACCATGCGCGAGCGCAAGGACTCCAAATACATCAACCCGGCCGACCAGATCCGCGTCAAGCGCCACGAGCGCGTGCGCCTGGTGCAGGTCCAACCCAGCGCGCTTCAGCCCGCGCCCCAAGCGGCCAAGGCCGAGGAGACCCAGGCATGATTTCGCTCGGCCACTACCTGTCCCTGGGCGCGATGCTCTTCGCCTTGTCCGTGATCGGCATCTTCCTCAACCGCAAGAACCTGATCGTGCTGCTGATGGCCATCGAGCTGATGCTCCTGGCCGTGAACATGAACTTCGTGGCCTTCTCGAGCTACCTGGGCGACATGGCCGGCCAGATCTTCGTGTTCTTCATCCTCACGGTGGCCGCGGCCGAATCCGCGATCGGCCTGGCCATCCTGGTGCTGCTGTTCCGCAACAAGTCCAGCATCAACGTCGACGAGCTCAACGCGCTCAAGGGCTGACCGCCCGCGCCGTCCCCACCCTCCCAGAAGCAGGCCAGCCGCCTTCACGTCACTCCTGAGCCCAAGAAGATCAAGATGAGTCAAACCCTGAACGCTTCCACCTTGCTGGCCGTGCCGCTGGCACCGTTGGCTGGCTCCTTGCTGGCCGGCGTTTTTGGTACGGCCCTGGGGGGCAACCGCATCGGCCGCACGCTCAGCCACAGCCTGACCATCCTGGGCGTGCTGGTGGCCTTCGTGCTGTCGGCCATGACGCTCTACAGCGTCGCGGTCGATGGCGCGCGCTTCAACGAAACGCTCTACACCTGGATGGTGGTGGGCGGCCTCAAGATGGAGGTCGGCTTCCTGGTCGATGGCCTCACCGCCATGATGATGGTGGTCGTGACCTTTGTCTCGCTCATGGTGCACCTCTACACCATCGGCTACATGCACGAGGACAAGGGCTACAACCGTTTCTTTGCCTACATCTCGCTGTTCACCTTCTCCATGCTGATGCTCGTGATGAGCAACAACATGCTGCAGCTGTTCTTCGGCTGGGAGGCGGTGGGCCTGGTGTCGTACCTGCTGATCGGCTTTTGGTTCAACAAGCCCAGTGCGATTTTTGCCAACATGAAGGCCTTCCTGGTCAACCGCGTGGGTGACTTCGGTTTCATCCTGGGCATCGGCCTGATCGCGGCCTACGCAGGCACACTCAACTACGGTGAGGCCTTCGCCAAGGCGGGCGAACTGGGTGCGCTCACCTTCCCGGGCACCGACTGGATGCTGGTGACCGTGATCTGCATTTGCCTGTTCATCGGCGCCATGGGCAAGTCGGCCCAGTTCCCGCTGCACGTGTGGCTGCCTGACTCGATGGAAGGCCCCACCCCGATTTCCGCGCTCATCCACGCCGCCACCATGGTGACGGCCGGCATCTTCATGGTGGCCCGCATGTCGCCGCTGTTCGAGCTGAGTGACACGGCCCTGAACCTCATCATGACCGTGGGGGCGATCACCGCGCTGTTCATGGGTTTCCTGGGCATCATCCAGAACGACATCAAGCGCGTGGTGGCCTATTCCACGCTCTCGCAGCTGGGCTACATGACCGTGGCCCTGGGGGCATCGGCTTACTCGGTGGCCGTGTTCCACCTGATGACCCACGCTTTCTTCAAGGCGCTGCTGTTCCTGGGCGCAGGCTCGGTGATCATGGGCATGCACCACAACCAGGACATCCGCTGGATGGGTGGCGTGCGCAAGTACATGCCTATCACCTGGATCACGTCGCTGCTGGGTTCGCTCGCGCTCATCGGCACGCCGCTGTTCTCAGGCTTCTACTCGAAGGACAGCATCATCCTGGCCGTCGAGGCCAGCCAGCTGCCGGCCACGGGCTTTGCCACCTTCGCCGTGGTCGCGGGCGTGTTCGTCACTGCCTTCTATTCCTTCCGCATGTACTTCCTGGTCTTCCACGGCAAGGAGCGCTACGACCAGAACCCCGACGCACACCACGACGACCACCATGGCGACCACGGTCACGGCCACGACGCCAAGCCGCACGAGTCCCCGTGGGTAGTGACGCTGCCACTGGTGCTGCTGGCCATTCCTTCGGTGGTGGTGGGTTACTACACCCTCGGCCCGCTGGTGCATGGCGACTTCCTCAAGGACGCGATCTTCGTGAACCTGCAGGCCCACCCCGCCATGGCGGCCCTGGCCCAGGAATTCCACGGCCCGCTCGCCATGGCCTCGCACGGCCTGGTCACTGCACCCTTCTGGCTGGCGCTGGCCGGCGTGGTGCTGGCCTGGTATTTCTACATGGTCAACCCGGCCATCCCGGCCGCCATCCTGCGCGCCTTCAAGCCGCTGCACACGCTGCTGGAGAACAAGTACTACCTGGACTGGTTCAACGAGAACGTGCTTGCCAAGGGCGCCCGCGGCCTGGGCCTGGGCCTGTGGAAGGCCGGCGACCAGGCGCTCATCGACGGTGCCGTGGTCAATGGCTCGTGGAAGCTGGTGGGCCTGTTTTCTGCGGTCGTGCGCCGCGTGCAGTCGGGCTTCATCTACCACTACGCGCTGGCCATGATCATCGGCGTCTTCGTGCTGATGACGTACTTCGTCTGGCTCAACAAATAAAAGAAGAGGGAACACATGGGTTTGCTGAGCCTGGCGATCTGGACGCCAATCGTTTTCGGAACCATCCTCCTGGCCCTGGGCCGCGACGAGCATGCCAAGGCCGTGCGCTGGTTCGCCCTGGTGGGCGCCATCGTGAGCCTGCTGGTGACGCTGCCGCTGTACGGCGGCTTCCAGTACGACACCTCGGCGATGCAGTTTGTCGAGCGCTGGGACTGGATCCCGCGCTTCAACATCGAGTACCACCTGGGCCTCGATGGCATCTCCTTCTGGTTCGTTCTGCTGACCGCCTTCATCACGGTGATCGTCGTGATCGCCGCCTGGGAGGTCATCGAAGTGCGCGTCAACCAGTACATGGGCGCCTTCCTCATCCTGTCGGGCCTGATGATCGGTGTGTTCTCCGCGCTGGATGCGATGCTGTTCTTCGTGTTCTTCGAGGCCACGCTGATCCCGATGTACCTCATCATCGGTATCTGGGGCGGCCCGAACAAGATCTACGCGGCCTTCAAGTTCTTCCTCTACACGCTGCTGGGCTCGCTGCTCATGCTGGTGGCGCTGGTGTACCTGTACCGCGCCTCGGGCGGCAGCTTTGACCTGGCCACCTGGCACCAGCTGCCCCTGGGCATGACCGCCCAGACCTTCCTCTTCTTCGCCTTCTTCGCGGCTTTTGCCGTGAAGGTGCCGATGTGGCCGGTCCACACCTGGCTGCCCGACGTGCACGTGGAAGCCCCCACCGGCGGCTCCGCGGTGCTGGCAGCCATCATGCTGAAGCTGGGCGCCTACGGTTTCCTGCGCTTTTCCATGCCCATCGCGCCCGACGCCTCGCGCGAGTTCGCCTGGCTGATGATCGGCCTGTCGCTCGTGGCCGTGATCTACGTGGGCCTGGTGGCCATGGTGCAGCAGGACATGAAGAAACTCGTGGCCTATTCGTCGGTGGCGCACATGGGTTTCGTGACCCTGGGCTTTTTCATCTTCAACGACCTGGGCGTGGCCGGTGGCATCGTGCAGATGATCGCCCACGGCTTTGTCTCGGGCGCCATGTTCCTGTGCATCGGCGTGCTTTATGACCGGGTGCATTCAAGGCAGATTTCCAGCTACGGCGGGGTGGTCAACACCATGCCGAAGTTCGCGGCCTTCGCGCTGCTGTTCGCCATGGCCAACTGCGGCCTGCCCGGCACCGCCGGCTTCGTGGGAGAGTGGATGGTGATCCTGGCGGCCGTCAAGGCCAACTTCTGGGTGGGCCTGGCCGCCGCGTCCGCGCTGATCTTCGGCGCTGCCTACACGCTGTGGATGTTCAAGCGCGTCTACCTGGGCCCCGTGGCCAACGACGACGTCCGGGACTTGCAGGACATCAATGCGCGCGAGTTCCTGATGCTGGCACTGCTGGCCGCGGCCGTGCTCTACATGGGCATCTTCCCCAAGCCCTTCACCGACGTGATGGACGCCTCGGTGGCCGACCTGCTCAAGCATGTGGCGATCTCCAAGCTGAACTGACGCCTGGCCCCACAGCACACACCTTCAGAGATTTCCCATGATTGACACATTGAGCTGGCTCGCGATCTACCCCGAACTGATCCTGCTGGTCATGGCCAGCGCCATCCTGCTCGTGGACCTCGGCGTCCAAAGCGCCCGCCGCGGCACGACCTACGTGCTGACCTTGCTGACCCTGGCCTGGGTGGCGGTGGTCTGCGCCAGCCAGGCCCTGGGCGGGCAGGTGGTTCCTGGCTTCGGCGGCATGGTGGTGAGCGAGCCCATGGGCAACTGGCTCAAGTGCTTCGCTGCTGTTGCGCTCATGGCCACCGTGGTCTACGGCCGTCCGTATGCGGCCGACCGCGGCATGCTGCGGGGCGGCGAGTTCTTCACGCTCAGCCTCTTTTCGCTGCTGGGCGCCTTCCTGATGATCTCGGGCCACAACTTCCTGGTGCTCTACATGGGCCTGGAGATGATGACCCTCTCCAGCTACGCGCTGGTGGCGCTGCGCCGCGACAGCGCCCAGGCCACCGAGGCCGCCATGAAGTACTTCGTGCTGGGCGCGCTGGCTTCGGGCTTCCTGCTCTATGGCCTGTCCATGATCTACGGCGCCACCGGCAGCCTCGATGTGACCGAGGTCTTCAAGGCCATTGCCAGCCGAGAGGTCAAGCACCAGGTGCTGGTGTTCGGCCTGGTGTTCGTGGTGGCGGGCCTGGCCTTCAAGCTCGGCGCCGTGCCCTTCCACATGTGGCTTCCCGACGTCTACCACGGCGCGCCCACGGCGGTGACGCTGGCCATCGGCGCGGCGCCCCAGCTGGCGGCCTTCGCCATCCTGATGCGCATCCTGGTGCAGGGTCTGCTGCCGTTGGCCATCGACTGGCAGCAGATGCTCACCGTGCTGGCCATCGCGTCGCTGGTGGTGGGTAACCTTGCCGCCATCGCGCAGACCAACCTCAAGCGCATGCTGGCTTTTTCCACCATCTCGCAGATGGGTTTCCTGCTGCTGGCCATGGTGGTCGGCGTGGTGGGCGGCGAAAAGGTCAATGCGCATGCCGCCTACGGTGCGGCCATGTTCTATGCCATCACCTATGTGCTGACCACGCTGGCCGTGTTCGGCGTCATCATGTTGCTGGCCCGCGAAGGCTTCGAGTCCGAGGAAATCGGCGACCTTGCCGGCCTGAACCAGCGCAGCCCGCTCTATGCCGGCGTGATGGCTGTGGGCATGTTCTCTCTCGCGGGCGTGCCGCCGCTGGTGGGTTTTTATGCCAAGCTCGCCGTGCTCGACGCGCTGCTGGCCACCGGGCAGGTCTCGCACCTCGTGCTGGCCGTGTTCGCAGTGCTGGTGTCGCTGGTCGGCGCCTTCTACTACCTGCGCGTGGTCAAGGTCATGTACTTCGATGCCCCGCCTTCGCACGTGCCGGCGGGCATTTCGGCCGGCTCGGATGTTCGCGTTGTGCTCAGCCTCAACGGCGCGCTCGTCCTGGTGCTGGGCATCCTGCCGGGCGGCCTGATGACCCTGTGCTCGCAGGCCATGTCCGGTCTCGTTCGCGGTCTCGGCCAGTGAACCGCCTGCCCGGGGCCTTGCCGTCATGACGCCCGCCAACCTCGCCTGGGGCGTCATCCTGCTTGCGCTGGTCACGGCCAACCTGCCGTTCATCTCGGAGCGGTTCCTCTTGGTCCGTCGGCTGGCTGAACCCAAGTCCCTGGCCGTGCGCCTGGCTGAACTCGTGGTGTGGTACGCCCTGGTGGGCGGCGTAGCCCTGGGTCTGGAGCAGCAGATCGGGCAGGTTGCCCCCCAGGGCTGGGAGTTCTACGTGGTCACGGCCACGCTCTTCATCACCCTGGCGTTCCCCGGCTTTGTCTACCGCTACCTCTACAAGCGGGGCTGACGCCTTGGCCGGCGGCGAGCCCTGCGAACACCTGCGCGAGCACACGCTGGCGAGCTCGGAGCTGCTGCAGGGCAACTTCCTTCACGCTTTTCGTGACCGGGTTCGCCTGCCCGACGGGCGCGAGGCCTCCCGGGAATATGTTCGCCATCCTGGCGCCGTGGTGGTGGTGGCCGAGCTGGACGATGGCCGCCTGGTCATGGAGCGCCAGTGGCGCTATCCCCTGGAGCGCGCCATGATCGAATTCCCCGCGGGCAAACTCGATCCGGGCGAAGACCTGCTGCTGTGCGCCCAGCGGGAGTTGCGCGAGGAAACCGGTTACCAGGCTGGCGAGTGGGCCTATGCAGGCCCCATGCACCCGGTGATTGCCTATTCCACCGAAGTGATCCACATCTTCTTCGCCCGGTCCTTGAGCGCCGGCGCGCGGCAACTTGATGAGGGCGAGTTTCTGGACGTCTTCACCGCCAGCCTGCCGGAGTTGCTCGCGTGGTCGCGCGATGGCCTGCTGACCGACGGCAAGACACTGAGCTGCCTGCTCTGGCTGCAGAACGTCCGCTCCGGCGCCTGGGCGCTGGACTGGAAACGCAGCGCCTGAGCAGCGCTGCGGGCAAGCGCATCCGGCGCATGCACCTCGGGGCCAAGCAACTCGGCCCGTTTGGCCATGCTTGGCGAAGCACCCCGGCCCGCATGGCCATTTCTCTGCCGAGGCACCTCGGCCTGCACGGCCATGCAGGCACACCGATAATCGCGCCCCATGAAAGTGCTGGACCTCAAGTGCGCCCAGGGCCATGTGTTCGAAGGCTGGTTCGGTTCCGAAGCCGACTTCCAGGACCAGCGCGCGCGCGGCCTGGTCGCATGCCCGGTCTGCGGTGAGGCCGCGGTCGACAAGCAGCTGAGCGCGCCTCGCCTGAACCTCGGCGCGCCCGCTGCAGCGGCGCCGCCGGCAGTCCCGGCGACTGCGGGGCCAGTCCCGGGGCAGCCGCCCGCGCAGATGCAGGCGGCTTGGCTGCGCATGATGCGGGAGGCCGTGGCCAAGACCGAGGACGTGGGAGAGCGCTTTGCCGAAGTGGCCCGCCAGATGCACCATGGCGAGGTCACGGAGCGCGGCATCCGCGGCCGCGCTTCGGCCAAGGAGGCGGTCGAATTGCTGGAAGAGGGCATCACCGTGCTGCCCCTGCCTCCGGCGCTCAAGGAGCCGCTGCAGTAAGGCCCGGGGCCTTCTTCAGGGGTAGAGTCCGCGCAGCTGGCGGGTGTGCAGGATCCGCTGGCAGGCCACGATGAAGGTGGCGGTGCGCAGGCTCACCTTGCGTTCCTCGGCGACGGCCCAGACGGCGGTCAGCGCGTCCTTCATGATCTTCACCAGCCGGCGGTTGATCTCCTCCTCGTCCCAGAAGAAGCTGGAGAAATCCTGCACCCATTCAAAGTAGCTCACCGTCACGCCGCCCGCATTGGCGATCACGTCGGGCAGCACCAGGATGCCGCGCTCGCCCAGGATGTCGTCGGCGCCCGGCGTGGTGGGGCCATTGGCTCCCTCGATCACCATGCGCGTGCGGATGCGTGAGGCGTTGGCTTCGGTGATCTGCTGCTCCATCGCCGCTGGCACCAGGATGTCGCTTTCGACGTCCCAGAAAGCCTCCCGCGCCAGGTTCTCGGCCGGCGCAAAGCCTGCGATGCTGCCATGCGCTGCCGCATGCGCGCGAAGCGCGGCCACATCGAAGCCCGCTTCGCAAAACAGTGTGGCTGCGTGGTCCTGCACGGCGACCACGCGTGCCCCGGCCTCCGCGAACAGCTTGGCCGAGACGCTGCCCACGTTGCCAAAGCCTTGCACCGCCACGCGCGCGCCCGGCAGCGACAGGCCCAGCCGCTGGGCGGCCTCCGCGCCCACCGTGAACACGCCGCGGCCCGTGGCCTCGCGCCGGCCGAGCGAGCCGCCCAGGTCCACGGGCTTGCCCGTGACCACGCCCGTGGTGGTGGAGCCCACGTTCATGGAGTAGGTGTCCATCATCCAGGCCATGACCTGCTCGTTGGTGTTCAGGTCCGGCGCGGGAATGTCCTTGTTCGGCCCGATGATGATGCCGATCTCGCTGGTGTAGCGCCGTGTGATGCGCTCGAGCTCACCCGCCGAGAGCTGGGCCGGATCGACGCGCACGCCGCCCTTGGCGCCGCCGTAGGGTACGTTGACGGCCGCGTTCTTGATCGACATCCAGGCAGCCAGGGCCATCACCTCTGACAGCGTCACATCCTGGTGGAATCGCACGCCGCCCTTGCCCGGCCCGCGCGAGACGTTGTGCTGCACGCGGTAGCCCTCGAAATGCGCCACGCGCCCGTCGTCCATCTCGATGGGCACGTCCACCACCATGATGCGCTTGGGCCGCTTCAGCGTCTCGGCCCAGCGGGCCAGCGGGCCCAGGTGCGGTATCACCCGGTCCACCTGCTGCAGGTAATTGCCCCAGGGGCCCAGGTCGTCGGGGCAGAGGTAGGAGGGCAGGGTGTGCTGCGGCAGGGCCGCATTCTCGACGGCGTGGGGCACGCCAAGGGTGTCGGGCAGGCGGTTCATGGTGCGGCTGTTTCCTGGGAGGCGTTGTGTTGGGCGCCCAGATTAAGGCAGCCGGGTGCCTGCCGTCCAAGGCCGCTTGTGCCTGCCTGCATGCGCCGTTTTCATGAGCTGCCTCGCAGGTGACATGCCCTGCGGCCGGGCCGGGTGCTGGGCTCAGGCGTTGAACTGCAGCTCGGCCAGGCGTGCGTACATGCCGCCCCGTGCCACCAGTTCGGTGTGCGTGCCCTGCTCGACGATGCGCCCGTGGTCCAGCACCACGATGCGGTCGGCCCGCTGCACCGTGGCCAGGCGGTGCGCGATCACGAGCGTGGTGCGGCCTTGCATGGCCGAGCCAAGCGCTGCCTGCACCAGGCGCTCGCTCTCCGCATCGAGCGCCGAGGTGGCCTCGTCCAGCAGCAGCAGCGGTGCGTTCTTGAGCATGGCCCGCGCGATCGCCAGACGCTGGCGCTGCCCGCCCGACAGGCGCACGCCACGCTCGCCCAGGAAGCTGTCGTAGCCCTCGGGCAGCCTAAGGATGAACTCTTCGGCATGCGCGGCGCGTGCGGCGGCCCGCACCTCCTCGTCGGTGGCCGCGGGGCGGCCGTAGCGGATGTTTTCCAGGGCGCTGGCGGAAAACACCACGGGCTCCTGCGGCACGATGGCAATGCGCTCTCGCAGGGTCTCGAGGTCCATCTCCCGGATGGGGATGCCATCGATCAGGATCTGCCCCTGTTGCGGGTCGTAAAAGCGCAGCAGCAGCTGCAGCACCGTGCTCTAGCCGGCGCCGCTGGGCCCCACCAGTGCCACCGTCTCGCCGGCGGGCACCCGAAGGCTCACGTCGTCCAGCGCAGCTTGGGTGGGCCGGGACGGGTAGTGAAAGCCCAGCGCCTGCAGCCTCAGCTCGCTCCCGCCGGCGGGCCTTTGCGCAGGCCGGGGCTGGGCCGGCGAGCGGATGGGTGATTCGGCCGCCAGCAACTCCATGAGCCGCTCGGTGGCGCCGGCTGCGCGCAGCAGGTCGCCATAGACTTCGCCCAGCACCGCGAAGGCACTGGCCAGGATGATCACGTAGAGCACGGTCTGCCCCAGGTGGCCCGCGGAGATGTCGCCCCGCACCACCGCCTGCGTGCCCTGGTAGAGGCCCCACAGCAGGGCGGCCGAGGTGGCGATGATGATGAAGGCCACCAGCACCGACCGCGCGCGCGTGCGACGCACCGCGGTCTCGAAGGCCTGCTGCGTGGTCTGCCTGAAGCGTTCTGACTCGCGCGCCTCGGCGGTGTGGCTCTGCACCACGGTCACCGCGTTGAGCACCTCGGAGCCCAGGGCGCTGGCATCGGCCACGCGGTCCTGGCTGGCGCGCGAGAGCCGGCGCACCCGACGCCCGAAGCGCACACTCGGAATCACGATGAGCAGCAGGATGCCCAGCACCGGCAGCATCACGCGCGGGTTGGTCCACACCAGCATGGCCAGGGCGCCCAGGCCCATGACCGCGTTGCGCAGCCCCATGCTGAGCGACGAGCCCACCACCGACTGAACCAGCGTGGTGTCCGTGGTCAAGCGCGACAGCACCTCGCCGGTGGGCGTGGTCTCGAAGAACTCCGGGCTCTGGCGCAGCACGTGCGCATACACCGCCTGGCGCAGGTCGGCCGTGACGCGCTCACCCAGCCAGCTCACCACGTAAAAGCGCCCGGCTGAGAACAGCCCCAGGGCCACGGCAACTGCGAACAGCTCCAGGAAATGGCGTGCCAGCGCGCCGCCTTCCTGCCCGGACGCCAGGCCGCCGTCGATCAGCGCCCGCAGCGCCACCGGGAACACGAGTGTGGCGCCCGCCGCCAGCAAGAGCATGAGCAGCGCCAGCGCCATGCGGCCGCGGTAGGGCCGAAGAAAAGGCACGAGCCCCGAGAGCGAACGGGGGGAGCCTTTGGCGGGAGCGGGGGTGGGCATGGCCGGCAGTGTAGTGGCCGGCAGGTGGCGACCCGCCGGCCCTTCCCCGCGTCGCGCGGGGCCCACCGGGCTCAGTAATGCGGTGGCCGCTCGTGCAGCGCACGTGCGGTGGCATCCAGCGCGCCGCTGCCGGCCTGTGGGCTCCCGGCCTCGAGCCTGGCCTTCAGGTCGGTCACCTCGCGGATGAGCAGGTCCAGCGTGCGCTGCTGGCGAATGATCACGCGGTTGAGCTCGTCCACGGTGTCGTCCAGGAAGCTCAGCTTGATCTCCAGGTTGGTGAGGCGGTCGGTTTCAGCGGTGTCCATCCCACGATTGGACCTCAATTCCCATCCTTTTTCCGCGCCTGCCGCGCAGGTCCGCGCGTGTCATCTGCCGGCGCATCGGCGCTTGAGCCGCCGGCCTATGGCCGCGGGATGCCCTGCGCGCTAGGCTGGGCCACAAGGAGGAAGAGGCTGATGATGCTCAAGAACAAAGTGGCGCTGGTGACCGGTGCCTCATCGGGGATCGGCCGCGCGATCGCGCTGGCCATGGCACGCGAAGGCGCGCAGGTGGTGATCTCGGACGTGGACCAGGCCGGCGGCCAGGAAACGCTCGTACAGCTGCAGGCCAGCGGTGCCCAGGCGATCTTCGAGGCCGCCGACGTGGGCAACCCCGAGCACTGCCGCGCGCTCGTGGCGCGTGCGGTGGCCGAGTTCGGCCGGCTGGACGTGGCCTGCAACAACGCCGGCATCGCCGGTGCGCTGCTGCCCACGGCCGACTACCCGCTGGATGCCTGGGCGCAGGTGATCAACACCAACCTTTCGGGTGTGTTCTACGGCATGAAGCACCAGATCGCCGCCATGCTGCAAGCCGGGGGCGGCGCCATCGTGAACATCGCTTCCATCCTGGGGGCGGTGGCGTTTGCCAACGCCCCGGCCTACACGGCCGCCAAGCATGGCGTGGTCGGGCTGACCCGGTGCGCCGCACTCGAGTACGGCGCCCGGGGCGTGCGGGTGAACGTGGTGGGGCCGGCTTTCATCCAGACGCCCATGATCCGCGCGCTCGACGAAGACCCTGCCGTGCACCAGCAGCTGGTGGCCCAGCACCCCCTGGGCCGCCTGGGGCGTCCCGAGGAGGTGGCCGAACTGGTGGTGTGGCTGGCCTCGGACCGGGCCTCTTTCGTCACCGGCGCCTATTACCCGGTGGACGGCGGTTATCTCGCGCGCTGATCTGGCCCCGGCGCGCTCCAGCGCATGCGCGCCACTGGTGTGCCGCAGGGCCGGCGCCGCAGTGCCTCAAGACAGGCGCAGCGGCGCGTGGTAGCCGGTCATCTCCAGGTAGCCCTGGCCGATGCGCTGGCCGGCCTCGTCCTGCAACAGGCTCAGGCCTTCCCAGTACACCGATCCGGTGGACATGCGGCTGTCGAGTTCCTGGGCGTCCAGGCGCGCCTTGAGCACGAAGCGCCCGGCCGGGGTGCTGATGCGCCAGTCCACCGGGTAGCGGGCTTGGGTGAGCGGGCTTTGCCACCAGCGCAGCGGCTCGAACTGCACCGACTGCGCATCGAAGCTGGTGGCGTGCTGCCCCGGCCGCCTGAAGGAGCCGCCGGCCCAGAGGCTGCTGCCATCGGCGCGCCGCAGGCGGAAGGCCGTCAGTGCGCTGCCGTCGTCCAGGTTGACGCCCACCCAGTCCCAGCCCTGGGCCTCGGGATGCAGCAGCTCTTCGCTCCATTCGTGGTCCAGCCAGGCCCGGCCCTGCACCGCCAGCCGCTGTCCGCGCAGGACGATGCTGCCGCGCGCAGCCAGCTGCGGCCGGCTGTAGTAGTAGCTGGCCTGCCGGGCTTCGGGCCCCTTGCGCGAAAGGCCCTGGCTGCCCTGCAGCAGCAGCGGCTGCGTGCTTTCGAACTGCAGCTCCAGCGCGAATTCGCGGCTGTCCAGCCGGGCTTCGTAGCGGCTTTGTGCCACGCTGCCGGTGCGTCGCAGCTGCCAGCCATCGAGTCGCAGGTCCGTGTCCTCCTCGGCGGCCTGGGCCAGCCCGAAGCCCTCGCGCGCAATCCGTTGGTCGTGCAGCAGTTGCCCGCCGGCCAGGTCGGTGACGGCTGCGTGGGCAAAGATGAGCTGGCGCGCCGCAAAGCGTGAGCGCAGCGCCTGGGCCGCGTCCACCCGGGTTCGAAAGAATGTGAGCTGGAAACCGAACTCGCGGCCCGCGGCCTGGGCTGCGCCGGTGATGTACCACCATTCGGTGCGCAGGTCGGGGTGGGCGCCAAAGTCGCGCGGGAAGGCCAGGGCGCGCGGTGGCAGGGCCCGCGCTGGCCCGGCCAGGCCCGCACCCAGCAGGACACCCAGACCCTGGAGCCCGCGGCTGCCCAGGGGCAGGAGGAGTTTTTGCAGGCTGGCGCGTCTGGCGATCAGGCTGGAAGGCTTCATCACGCCATTCTCGGCGCAAGCGCATGGCCCCGGCGGTGCGTGGGCGTGCGCTGCTTTCTCGGCGGGTGCCGATGGAGCGGGTGCGGACGGGGCCCTGCATGGGCTCGGGCGGGTGCCGGGGTGAAGCCCTTGTGTGCCCTTCAGTCCGCAGTTTCAGCGCCGCTCACAAGTTCGGCCATGGCACCCCGAGGCGCGGCCGTCTTCAGGCCCCTGCCGTGGGCTCGGCGGTCTGGAACACCACCTCGCCGGTGTCCACATGCACCACGCGGACCTGCTCGCGCGTGGGATCCCTCAGGCTCTTGATGGCCACCGCCACGGCCAGGCTGCGGCTGGTGTAGGTCTCGCGCAGGCTGTGCGGCGGCAGCAGTCCGCCCTGCGGCGCGTGCTGCCGTTCGATGCGGTATTGCGGGGCCATCATCGGATGTGTCTCCATTGCCTTGTCCAAGCTGGTGTGCTTGCTTTGTCTCCGAACAGGCCCTGCATGCTAAGCCGGCCGCGTGACCGTTTCGTGTCAGCGGGCAGGCACCACAGGTATGAACTGTGAGTGCGTGTAAGCGTCGGCACCTGTCTTGCCCAGGCCCCCCCGGCACAGGCTCCGCCGGCGAAGCGCCCGCACGGCGCGGCGCCTGGCGTGGCTACCAGTCTTCCTTGACTGCGAGCACGGCGTCGCGGCCGGCGGCTGCACGCCCTGCCAGCCAGGCGGTCAGGGTGCCTGCGGCCACCACGGCCAAGGCCAGCGCGGCCAGCTGCAGCCAGGGCACCTGCAGGTCCATGGTCCAGCGAAAGCTCTGGGGGTTGATCACATGCACCAGCACCCAGGCCACTGCCAGGCCCAGCAGCAGCCCGGCGATGCTGCCGATGGCCGTCCAGGCAGCGCCTTCACCGGCCACCACGGCCAGGATCTGCCGGCGCGTCAGGCCCAGGTGGGCCAGGAGACCGAATTCCTTGCGCCGCGCCAGCACCTGCGCGCTGAAGCTGGCTGCCACGCCGAACAGCCCGATGCCGATGGCCACCGCCTGCAGCCACTGGGTGACCGCAAAGCTGCGGTCGAAGATGCGCAGCGAGATGGCACGGATCTCCGAGGAGGATGCTATCTCGAGCCAGGGAGCGCCTGCGCCCGAGGCCTCGCGCGCCACCGCCTCCCGCAGCGCCTGCTGCACCTGAGCGGGCTGGGCACCGGGTGACAGCCACAGCCCCAGGTCGTTGACGCGCTGGTCCCCGGTCAGGCGCACGAAGTCGCGTTGCGCCAGCATCACGGCGCCGAACTGCCGGGCGTAGTCTCGCCAGACGCCCGCCACGAAAAAGCGCGGGGGCGGCTCGCCTGCCGGCCCGGAGAGCACGCGGGACAAGGACTCGAAGGGTTGGCCGAGGCGGGCGCCGTAGAGCTCGGTCATGGCCTCGCTCACGTAAATGCCCACCATTCCCGGCGGCGTGGGCAGGGCCTGGCCGACCAGGGGCAGGGTGCGGGCCGGGTCGCTCAGTTCCCGCGCGATCAGCGCCACCGCAGGCTGCTCGGCCGACAGCAGCAATTGAGTGACGCGCACGGTCTCCACCCGGCCCACCCCGGGCAGCCTGGCGATGGCCGACAGCGTGTCCGGGCTGAAGTACACCGTGTCGCCCGCCGAAGTGCTGGACGCGCTGCGCACATAGAGGTCGGCGGGCAGCACCACATCGAGCCATTCGGTCACCGAGGCCCGAAAGCTCGCCACCATCACCGTCAGCGCCACGGCCAGGCTCAGCGAAGCCACCACGCCGCTGACCGCGACGCTGGCGCTTTCGCGCACGCGGGCGGCCCGCTCCACGGCCAGCAGCGCCAGCACCCGCTGTCCGGCCAGGCGCCGCAGCGGTGCGTGCAGCAACGCGATGAGGCCCGGCAGTGCGGCGATGCCGCCCACCAGCATGAGCGCCACCGCCACATAGGCCGCCAGGGCCATGCCGGCCACGGGCGGCGCCTGCGTGAGCGCACCCCCCAGCGCCAGGAGCGCCAGGCTCCAGCCCAGGTGCGAGCGCGAAGCGCTGCCGCCGCCCAGGCCTTTGAGCGTCTGCGCCAGCGGCAGCCGCTGGGCCGCGCGTGCGGGCCACCATGCGCCTGCCAGCGCCGCCACCAGTCCCAGTGCGCCGTAGACAGCCGCAGCCGGTGCGCTCCATTGCAGACGCGGCTGGATGCCCGCGAAGTAGCCGCCGCCCAGGTCGCCGCCCAGCACCGACAGGCCCACGGCCGCCAGGCCCGTGCCCAGCGCCAAGCCCAGCAGGCTTCCGGCCGTGCCCAGCGCCAGGGCCTCACCCAGCACCAGTTTCAGTCGCTGTGGCCCCGTGAGCCCCAGCACGCCCAGCAGCGCCAGTTGCCGTGCGCGCCGCGTGACGCTGAGCGAGAGCACCGAAAACACCAGGAAGGCCCCGGTGAACAGTGCCACCAGCGCCAGCACCGTGAGGTTCACCCGGTACGCGCGCGAGAGCTGGCTGATGCGGGAGGCCGAGTCCGCGGGCTCGAGCGCCTGCAGCGTGCCTTCCGGCAGGGCCAGCTGCGCCAGCAGGGCCGCACGGTCAAAGCCCGGCCGCAGTCGCAGGTCGATGCGCGAGAGCTCGCCGGCGCGCCCGAAGAGGTCCTGCGCAGCCCCCAGGTCCATCACGGCCAGGGGTGGGCCACCCGCGCCGACGCTGCCCGCGACCCGCACCTCGACCAGGCGGCCGCCGCTTTGCAGCCAGAGCCTGCCCTCGGGCAGTTGCTGGCGGGCGGCGGCGTTGAGGAACACGGTGGCCGGCTCGAACAGCGCAAAACGCGAGGCGCCTTCCGATGGCCGTGGCATGAGCGCGGGTGCCAGCGCCGCCACGCGCAGCGCATCCAGGCCCAGCACCTGCAGGTTGACCTTGCGTTCGCTGCGGCCGGCGGTGGCCGGCAGCACCGCATGCGTGGCCAGCTCGAGCACGGGGCTGGCCTGCGCCACGGCCGGTGCCTGGCCCACGCGGCCGTAGAGGTTCTCATCGAGGCTGCCGCGCGGTGCGCGCAGTTCGAGGTCGGGTTGGCCCCCGGCCGAACGGGCAGCCTGCGCGAATTCCGACAGCGCCGAGGCGTTGATGAGGTGCACCGAAAAAGCCAGCGCCACGCCCAGCATCACGGCCACCACGGCGGCCAGCGTGCGCCAGGGGTGCAGCCGCAGCTCGGCCCAGGAGTACTGGCGCCAGAGCGCAGCAAGCGGGGTGGCCGCGGCCATCGCGTTCAGGCCGGCGCGAGGCCGGTGGCGGTCAGCCGCAGCACCCGGTCTGCCCGGGCTGCGGCCGCCTCCGAATGGGTCACGAGCACCAGGGCGGCGCCGCTTTGCCGGGCCTGGTCTTCGAGCAGCTGCATCACGCGGTGGGCGGTGCCGGGGTCGAGGTTGCCGGTGGGTTCGTCGGCCAGCAGCAGCGCCGGGCGGTGCACCAGCGCGCGCGCAATCGCCACGCGCTGCAGCTGCCCGCCGGAGAGCTGTTGCGGCAGGCGGGGCCCCAAGTCCCCCAAGCCCACGCCTTCGAGCATGGCGGCCACGCGTGCCTCGTCGGGCTGGCCCAGCAGCAGCAGGGGCAGGGCCACGTTCTGCGCGACGTCCAGGTGGGGCAGCACGTGAAAGGCCTGGAAGACAAACCCCACGTGCCGGCGCCGCAGCAGCGCGCGCGCATCGTCGTCCAGCGTGCCCAGCGCCTGGCCGGCCAGTTCAATGTCGCCGTTGTTCCAGTGGTCCAGGCCGGCCATGCAGTTGAGCAGCGTGGACTTGCCTACCCCGGAGTCGCCCACCAGGGCCACGAACTCCCCGGCCTCCACCTGCAGGTTCACGCCCTGGAAGACCGGTTCTGCGCCGTAGTGCTTGGAAAGTTGCCGCACCTGCAGCACCGCGGGGGTCTGCGTCATGCGGCAGATTTCCAGTGGGCCTGCACTGCCGCCAGCAGCGCATCGAGTGCCTTCGGCTGGTCGGCCGCGATCCGCTGGCGGCCCGGCATGCCCCGCAGCCAAGTGATCTGGCGCTTGGCCAACTGGCGCGTGGCGGCCACGCCGGTGTCTCTGAGCTGTTGCATCTGTGCGGGGGTGAGCATGGGGGCATTGTGCGCAGGCCCGCTTTCCCCTGGCGTGCCGCCGGCCATCGCCTGGTCGAGCACCTGCCAGGCCTGCCGGTAGCCCACGCAGCGCATGGACGGCAGGTCTGGGTGCAGATCGCCGCGTGCCATGAGACGCCAAACCTCCTGCACGAAGCCCTCGGCAATCATCTGATCGAAACGCTTCGCGATGCGCGCATGCAGCCAGGCCCGGTCCTCGGGCTCGAGTGCCAGCAGCACGTGCGCCGGTGGCGCCTGTCGGCGGGCAGCGCCCGTCTGCAGGCTCGACAGTGTCTGGCCCGACACGCGCCAGACTTCCAGTGCCCGCGCGATGCGCTGCGAATCGCGCGGCTCGAGCCGGGCGGCGCTCGCGGCATCGACCTGCGCCAAGCGCGCGTGCATGGCGGGCCAGCCCAGTTCGGCCGCCTCCCGGGCAATGGCTTCGCGCACCGCAGCGTCGGCCGCCGGCATGTCGTCCAGGCCCTCGAGCAAGGCCTTGAAGTACAGCATGGTGCCGCCCACCAGCAAGGGCAGCTTTTGCCGGGCACGGATGTCGGCCGCCAGGCGTGTGGCGTCGCGGCAGAACTCGGCTGCGCTGTAGGGCTCGCGTGGGTCGCGGATGTCGATCAGGTGGTGCGGCACCGCCGCCAGTTCATCCGCGGTGGGCTTGGCCGTGCCGATGTCCATGCCCCGGTACACCAGCGCGGAGTCCACGCTGATGATCTCCACCGGAAAGCGCTGTGCGATGGCCAATGCCGCGGCGGTCTTGCCCGATGCGGTCGGGCCGGCCAGCGCGATGAGCGGAAGCGTCTGCATGCGGGGTCTGCCCAGGGTTCAGCGGGCGGGGCCTTCGTGGGTCATGCGCCGCACCAGCACCCAGTTGGCGAAGGCCAGCACCAAGCCCCAGAACATCATGCCCTGCACCAGGGGCAGGGCGGTGCCGTCCATGTGCGTGCCCAGCCAGGTCCCCATCAGGAAGGCGGTCATCATCATGCAAAAGCCGTTGAGCGCCGCGGCCGTGCCCGCCGCCTGCGGAAAGGGCGAGACTGCGCCGCTTTGGCTGCAGGGCTGGTTGATCCCGTGGGCAAACATGAACAAGTTGACCGGCAGCACCACGGCCCAGAGGCTGCGCACACCGCTGGCATAAAGGCCTGCCACCAGCAGCCCGCCCGCCAGGCTCAGGCCGCCGGCCAGGTCCACCGCGCGCTGCAGGCCCACGCGGGCCAGCAGCTGGCGGCAGGCGAAGGTCCCGGCCACGTAACACAGGCTCATGGACGCCATGCACAGGCCGTAAGCCACCTGGCTCAGGCCGTGCACCCGGATCAGCACGAACGAGGAGGTGGCCAGGTAAGTGAACAGCCCCGCCGTGCTGGCCGACGAGGCCACCGAAAAAGCGATGAAACGGGGATGCCGCGCAATGCCCACCCAGGTGCGCAGCAACTGGGCGGGCGCCAGGGCGTCCAGGCGCGGCTGCGCCAGGGTCTCGTCAAAGCGCAGCACGATCAGGCCCAGCGTGACGGCGCTGAACACGGCCAGGGCCGCCAGCGGTGCGCGCCAGTCGGCCCACTGCACCAGCAGCCCGCCCAGGGGGGCGCTCATGCAGGCGATCAGGCCCAGGCCGGTGAGCGCGGTGGACATCAGGCGTGCGCCTTCCACCGGGCCGTGCCGGTCGCGCACCACGGCGCGGGCGGTCATGACGGCCGCACCCAGGGCCACGCCCTGCATCACCCGCCCGGCCACCAGCCAGCCCAGCGAGGGCGCGAACATGCAACCGATGGAGGCCAGCACATAGCCCCCCAGCCCGCACAGCAGCACCGGGCGGCGGCCGAAGCGGTCCGACAGTGGCCCCCACAGCAGTTGGGACACACCGAAGGCCAGCAACAGTGCGCTCAAGGTGAACTGCACCTGCGCCACCGGCACGCCAAAGGCCTGGCTCATGGAGGGCAGCGCGGGCAGGTACAAGTCGGTGCTCACGGGCTGCAGGCCCATGAGCAGCGAAAGCATCAGGACGAGCAGCTGGGGGGAGGCGGATTTCGAGGCCGGGACGGGGGGGGCGTTGTGCAAGGCGGCAAGGAAAGTAAGGAGGGCAGCAGGTCGCAGGCCGGGGCGCGGAGGGGTGCCCCGGGTCGCGGAGCTGTCCGGGCGGTGCGCAGCGGTGCGGCAAAGCCCGCGCGCCGACCGATCGTGCCGAGGGTAGCAGATGACCTGCGATGCACTCTCTTACACTGCGCGCCATGTCATCCACGGACCCGTTTCACGCGCAGGCGCCCCAGGCGCCAGCCTACCTTGAGCCCAACCGCCTGGCCTGGCTGCTGGGGCTGGCAGGCCTGCTTCCGTTTCTGGTTTGCGCGGCGCTGCAGTGGTTCACACCGCCGGGCTGGCGCATGCTGGCCAGTTCCGCGCTGCTGGCTTATGGCGCGGTGATCGTGAGCTTTCTGGGCGGTATCCACTGGGGTCTGGCCATGCGGGAGCCTCAGGCGCCAACGGCCCGGCTGGTGTGGGGCGTGATGCCCAGCCTGCTGGGCTGGGTGGCGGTGCTGCTCGACAGCCCCTGGGGCCAGCTGCTCTTGGCAGCCAGCCTGGTGGCCTGCCTGGCGGTCGACCGCACCGTCTACCGCCAACACGGCTTGGGCGCTTGGCTGCCGCTGCGGTTTTTGCTCACGGGTGTGGCCTGCCTGAGCATGCTGCTCGGGGCGCTGGCCTACTGGCTGGCCTGAGGCTTGCGGCAGCGGCCGGTTGGGCCGCAGTGACTGTGGGCTCGAACGCCCATACAGGCCGTGCCCTTCAAGGCCCGCACAGGCTATGGGCTTCAACGCCCGCGCAGGAACAGCGCGTCCAACTCCTTCATGCCCAGCTGCCGCCACGTCGGGCGGCCGTGGTTGCATTGGTCGGAGCGTTCGGTCTCTTCCATCTGGCGGAGCAGGGCATTCATTTCTTCCAGCGTGAGCCGCCGGTTGGCCCGCACCGCGCCGTGGCAGGCCAGGGTGGCCAGCAATTCATTGCGTGCCCGGGTGAGCACGCTGCTGGCCTCGTGCTGTGCCAGCTCGGCCAGCACGCTGCGGGCAAGCTCCACCGCATCGCCCTGGGCCAGGCTGCTGGGCACGGCCCGCACGGCCAGGGTCTGGCTCGACAGGGCTGAGACGTCCAGGCCCAGCGCCTGCAGGGCTTCCTGCGCTGCCTGGGCCGTGGCCATCTCCTGGGGCGTGGCAGAGAACGTGGCCGGAATCAGCAGGGGTTGGCTGGCGATCTGCATGTCGTCCAGCTGGCGCTTGAGCCGTTCATAGACGATGCGCTCATGCGCTGCATGCATGTCCACGATCACGAGGCCCTGGGCGTTCTCCGCCAGGATGTACACGCCCTGCAGTTGCGCGATCGCGCGGCCCAGCGGCCACTGGCCCGGCGGCAGCGTGGCTGCACCGCTTCCGAGTGGGTCGTCCGCCTGGAAGGTGCTCGCAGCTGCGGTTGAACCGGCTGATGTGCCAGGGGGAGAGGTGTTGCTGGCCGGCCAGGCTGGAAGCCGTTCGGAAGCCCAGGGTGCCGGCGTCTCAGGTGCCTGGGGCCACAGGGCCTCCAGGCCCGGGCGGCCCGTGGCGCGCGGCGGCAGGTGCATGCCCGCCTGCTGCCAGGGTTGCGGCGCCGCGGTCGATGCGCTGGCTGCACGGTCGTCCCGCGCTGCGCCCGGGTGCCCCTGCGGGCTGGCCGACTCCAGCGGCACAGGCGCCACGCTCTGCATGCCCGCCAGGCCGGCCCGGGGTGCGGCCAGGGCGTTTTCCACGGCGTGTCGCACGGCTTGGTGCACCTCACGGCTGTCGCGAAAGCGCACCTCGATCTTGGTGGGGTGCACATTCACGTCGACGCGGGTCGGGTCGATCTCCACGTAAAGCGCGTACAGGGGCTGGCGGTGGCCGTGCAGCACGTCCTCGTAGGCGGCCCGTGCCGCATGGGCGATGACCTTGTCTCGCACGAAGCGGCCGTTGACGTAGGCAAACTGCAGGTCGGCGCGGGCCCGGGCCAGGTCCGGCAGGCCGGCGCGGCCCCAGACGCGGATCCGCCCGCCCGGCCCCTGGGCTTCATGCGCCACCGCCACCGACTGCTCGGCAAAGGCCGCGCCCATCACGTCGGCCAGTCGCGGCACCAGAAGGGCCAGCGGATCGCCGCCTCCGGCGCCCGGGCTGCTTCGCCACTGCTCCACCAGCCGGCCCTCGTGCCAGATGGCAAAGCCCACGTCCGGGCGGGCCAGGGCATGGCGGCGCACGGCCTCGATGCAGTGCGCCAGTTCCGTGGCGTCGGTCTTGAGGAACTTGCGCCGTGCGGGCGTGGCAAAAAACAGCTCCCGCACCTCCACCGTGGTGCCCACGGCCCGGGCGGCGGGCTTGAGCTCGCCCGTGCGCGCGTCGAGCTGCCAGCCGTGCTCGGCATCGCTGGTGCGCGTCAGCAGGCTGGTCTCCGACACGGAGGCGATGGCGGCCAGCGCCTCGCCCCGAAAACCCATGGTTTGCACCGCGTGCAGGTCGTCGAGCGAGGCGATCTTGCTGGTGGCGTGCCGCCTGAGCGCCAGCGGCAGCTCTTCCCGGCGTATGCCCTGGCCGTCGTCTTCCACGCGGATGAGCCGCACGCCGCCCGCTGAGAGCCGGACCACCACGTCGCTGGCGCCGGCGTCCAGAGCGTTGTCCACCAATTCGCGCACCACCGCGGCGGGTCGCTCGACGACCTCGCCTGCGGCGATCTGGCTGATCAGCTCGTCGGGCAGTTCGCAGATGGGCCGGCGGGGCAGGGCGGCCGGTGCGGCCCGGTCGGGAGAGGTGGCGGCTTGCATGTCGCGGCGATTCTAGGCGGGCCCCTCTGCAGGCGCTGCTGCGGGCCCCGGGTCAGCCTGTGGTGGCCGCGTGCCAGAATGGCGCGCCATGGAGATTGTCACTTTCCTGATTGATTTCATCTTGCACGTGGACCGCTACCTGGAGGCGTTCACGCGCGACCACGGGGCCTGGGTGTACGCGCTTTTGTTCGCGATCGTCTTCATCGAGACCGGCGTGGTGCTCATGCCTTTCCTGCCGGGCGACTCGCTTCTTTTCATCACGGGCGCGCTGGCCGGTGCGGGCCTCTTGAGTCTGCCCATGGTGATGCTGCTGCTTCTGGTGGCCGCGATCCTGGGTGACCAGTGCAACTACCTCATTGGTCGCTACTTCGGGCCGCGGGTGTTCCAGTGGCCGGATTCCCGCTTTTTCAACCGGCAGGCGTTCAACCAGGCACACCTCTTTTACGAGCGCTACGGTGGCATCACCATCGTGATCGCGCGCTTCATGCCTTTTGTCCGCACCTTCGCACCCTTCGTGGCGGGCGTGGCCGAGATGAACCGCACGAAATTCACCGCCTACAACGTCGGCGGCGCATTGCTGTGGGTGGTGGGCCTGTGCGGTGCGGGTTACCTTTTCGGCAACCTTGCCTGGGTGCAGCAGCACCTGAGCAAGATCATCTGGGCGCTCATCCTGGTGCCTGGGCTGCTGGCTCTCGTGGGCGCCTGGCGCGCACGGCGCGCCTCGGCCACCTGAGCCCGGCGCTCACGGCCTGGGTCCGGCGCTCACGGCCTGGGCCGGCGTGGTGCGCCGCCCTCGTGCCAGCCCGTCAGCGTGCGTCCTGGCGCTTGCCGACTTCGTTGCCGATGACCGCGCCCGCCGCGGCCCCACCCAGGGTGCCGAGCGTGCCGCCGCCCATGGCCTTGCCGGCCGCGCCGCCCACGGCAGCGCCAGTGGCTGTGCCGATCTGTTCCTTGCTCATCGAAGAGCAGGCGCCCAGGCTGGCACACACGGCCAGCACGCAGAAGAGGCGTTGCATCATGTTTTTTTGCTCCTTGTGGCGTGGAGCGGCGATGTGGCTCACCCCGAGCCTTTTCGCACACCCCCACCGCATGGACGCTGCTGTGAAGTGGCTGGCGCGGGTGTAGGACGCCGCGCATGGACGAGGTGCGCCAAGGCCGGGCGCCGCGAGGTCGGCGGGTGGCCCGGGCCCGCGTCAGAGCGCGCGGTTGCGGGCCAGGGGCGGGTTCTTGGCGAAGTACCGGTCGATGCCGCGCATCAGCGCGTCGATCAGCTGCGTCTGGAACGCCGGGTCGCGCAGGCGCGCCTCTTCGTCGGGGTTGCTGATGAAGGCCGTCTCCACCAGCACGCTGGGAATGTCGGGCGCCTTCAGCACGGCAAAGCCCGCCTGCTCCACGCGCGGCTTGTGCAGCTTGCCCACGCGGCCGATCTCGCCGAGCAGCGCGCCACCGAGTTGCAGGCTGTCGTTGATCTGGGCAGTGGTGCTCATGTCCAGCAGCGCCTGGCGCACTGCCCGGTCGCGCACGGGGATGTTCACGCCGCCCACGTTGTCGGCCGCGTTTTCCTTGTCGGCCAGCCAGCGGGCGGCTGCGCTCGTGGCGCCGCGATCGCTCAGCACGAACACGCTGGCGCCTTGCGGCCTGGGGGTGAAGAAGGCGTCGGCGTGGATGCTCACGAAGAGGTCGGCCTGCACGCGCCGCGCCTTCTGCACCCGGATGTGCAAGGGCACGAAGAAGTCGCCGTCGCGCGTGAGGAAGGCCCGCATGTGAGGCCGCGCATTGATGCGCTCGCGCAGCAGCATGGCCATCTGCAGCACCACGTCTTTTTCGCGTGTGCCTCCGGGACCGATGGCGCCCGGGTCTTCCCCGCCGTGGCCAGGGTCGATGGCCACGATGACCAACCGGTCGGTCTTGGCGTTGGCCGAAGCTGCTGCGGGCGGCAGCGCAGGTGCGGGTGCGGGTGCGGCGGCCGAGGCTTCCGGGGCGGCGGGCCCGCCCGGGGTTCGCGGACTGCGCGCATCGGCGCCCAGGGGGCGGCGCAACTGCTCGGCCATCAGTTCACCCAGAGGGTCGGCTGCGGGGCCGGGGACGGGCGCTCCCTGGCCCTGTGCGGGCAGGCCAGTGGCCGGCGGCGCGATGCGGCCGCGGTCCTGCAGCTTTTCGGCGATCAGGGCCTCGAGCGGGTCGGGCGGCTGGGTGGGGTAGAGGTCCATCACCAGCCGGTGCTGGTAGGGCTCCACCGGCTTGAGGCTGAACACCTGCGGCTGCACCGGCTGTTTCAGGTCGATCACCAGCCGCACCACGCCGGGAGCGTTCTGGCCCACGCGGATGCCTGCGATGTTCGGGTCGTCCGGCCGGACCTTGGCGACCAGCTCGCGCAGCGCGGGCTGCAACTCGAGGCCCGTGATGTCCACGGCCACGCGCGGCGGGTCGGGAATGATGAACTGCCTGGCCTGGATGGGCTGGTCGGATTCCAGGGTCACGCGCGTGTAGTCCTTGGCGGGCCACACGCGCACGGCCACGATGGCCGCGCCCCGTGCAATCTCGCTGCGCCCCAGCAGCAGCACCAGCCCGCCGGCCTGGAGCAGGCGGCGGCGCAGCCGGTCAGCGGTCGGTCCAGGCCTCATGCCGTGCCCAGCGCCGCCTGCGCGATGCGGCGTGCCTTGTCGCCCTGGCCCAGCAGCCGCACCTGCCGCGGGCCGCCCGTGGCTTCGCCCGGGTGGTCGTCTTCGGCAGGGCCTGCCTGGCTCTCGATTTCCAGCACCAGGTCGGGCGGGGGCAGCCTGCCAGCGGCCTTGTCGGCCCATTCCACGAGCTTGAGCCCCGGGGAGGCGAACAGGTCGCGGAAGCCGGCTTCTTCCCACTCGTCCGGGTCATTGAAGCGGTAGAAGTCGAAATGGGCCAGCAGCCCGACCTCAGGCACCTGGTAGGTCTCGACCACTGCATAGGTGGGGCTTTTGATGCGGCCTTCCACCCCGAGCGCCCGCAGCAGGTGCCGTGCGAAGGTGGTCTTGCCTGCGCCCAGGTTACCGCGCAGCTCGATGAAGGCATCGCCCGGCACGGGCAGGGCGAGCAGCGCCAGCGCCAGCTTTTCGGCGAAGGCCTGCGTGTCCGATTCGCGGCGCCAGCATGCGCTTCCTAAAATGCCAGGATGATCCAGGGCGGCCATGAACTCGTGTCTTTGATTCGCGGTTGGGCAAAAGCGCTCGGATTCTCTCAAATCGGCGTCTCAGGCGTCGACTTAGGCCGGGCCGAAGAAGGGTTGAAGGCCTGGCTGGACGCGGGCTTCCATGGCCAGATGCATTACATGGCCAGCCACGGCAGCAAGCGGGCCAGGCCGGCGGAGCTGGTGCCGGGGACGGTGAGCGTCATCACCGCACGCATGGACTACCTGCCCGGAGGCACCCCCGAGGACTGGGCCGGGCGCGAGATGGCCCGGCTGCAGCGCCCCGGCGAGGCCGTGGTGTCGCTTTATGCGCGCGGTCGGGACTACCACCGGGTGCTGCGACCCAGGCTCGCCCAACTGGGCGAGCAGATCGCCCGCCACGTGCAGCCCCTGGGCCACCGCGCCTTCACCGACTCGGCGCCAGTGATGGAGGTGGAGCTGGCCGCCCGCAGCGGCCTGGGCTGGCGCGGCAAGCACACGCTGCTGCTGCACCGCGAGGCCGGCTCCATGTTCTTCCTGGGGGAAGTCTTCCTGGACATGGCCCTGCCGCCCACCGAGCCGGTGGAGCCGCACTGCGGCAGCTGCTCGGCCTGCATGGACCT
>CAYVGD010000003.1:0-27420 GCA_964450095.1 uncultured Polaromonas sp. | reverse complement strand
AGCCCAGCACCTGGCGCGAGATGTTTTCCGGGATCAGGCTCTCCACCAGCCACACCTGAAGCAGCCCCTGGAGCTTGGCGAAGATCGGAAAGGCCGTGAAGATGGCCAGGGCCACCGTGAAGAAAGGCACCAGCGCGATCGATGTGGTGAAAGTCAGGCTGCTGGCGGCCAGGCCCATTCGGTCTTCGCGGAATCGCTGCCTGAGCGTGTGGGCCGTGTCGCGCCAGGGAAAGCGCGACAAGGCCTGGAACCACGGCTGAACAATCATGGCCGGTATCATGCCATCCCCATGAACCACCACCCCCACATCGCCCTTACCCGCCGCCTGGCGGTCAGCAGCCTGGTCGGGCTGATCGCATTGGGCCTGGCCTGGGAGTTGTGGCTGGCGCCCCTGCGCCCAGGCGGCTCCTGGCTGGCGCTGAAGGCGCTGCCGCTGTGCATTCCGCTGGCCGGCATCCTGAAGAACCGGCTCTACACCTACCGCTGGGTCAGCCTGCTGGTCTGGCTCTACTTCCTGGAAGGCGCGGTGCGCGCCTGGGGCGACAAGTTCCCGAGCAACCTGCTGGCCCTGACCGAGGTGGCGCTGTGCCTGGTGCTGTTCACCGCCTGCGCGCTGCATGTGCGCGTGCGGCTGAAAAACGCGAAGGCACTGGCGCCCGGCGACGAAGGCCAGGCGCTGGAGCGTTGAAGGCTGGGGCTGTCGTGGCCCGCATGGCGCATCGACCCGGACCGTCCTGAATGCAACGAGGCATCGACCCATGACTGCTGAATTCCTGGCGCGGCTGCGCGCCATCTGCGGACCCGCCCATGTGCTCACCGAGGGCGATCTGAGCGCCTGGGAAGCCGACTGGCGCAAGCGCGCCCGCGGCAAGGCCCTGGCCGTGGTGCGGCCGGGCAGCACCGACGAGGTGGCCCAGGTGGTGCGCGCCTGCGCCGAGGCCCGGGTGAGCCTGGTGCCCCAGGGCGGCAACACCGGCCTGGTGGTGGGCTCGGTCCCCGATGGCAGCGGCACCCAGGTGGTGCTCAGCCTGCAGCGCATGACCCGCGTGCGCGCCATCGATGCGGCCAACCTGACCATGACGGTGGACGCCGGCTGCATCCTGCAGGTGCTGCAGGAGACCGCACGCCAGCAGGGCTTGCTCTTTCCGCTGAGCCTGGCCGCCGAGGGCAGCTGCACCATCGGCGGCAACCTCGCCACGAACGCCGGCGGAACGCAGGTGCTGCGCTACGGCAACGCCCGTGAGCTGTGCCTGGGGTTGGAGGTGGTCACGGCGCAAGGCCAAGTGTGGGACGGCCTGTCGGGCCTGCGCAAGGACAACACCGGCTACGACCTGCGCGACCTCTTCATCGGCAGTGAAGGCACGCTGGGCGTCATCACGGGCGCCACGCTCAAGCTGTACCCGCTGCCCGCCGCGCGGCTGACGGCATGGGCGGCGGTGCCCAGCATGGAGGCGGCCGTGGCGCTGCTGGGCCTGGCTCGGCAGGAACTCAGCGCCTCGCTCACGGGCTTCGAAGTGATGGGCCAGTTCGCGCTGGGGCTGGTGGCCCGCCACTTTCCGCAGCTGCGCGTGCCCTTTCACGCGTCTTCGCCCTGGTGCGTGCTGCTGGAGAATTCGGACCACGAATCGCCCGAGCATGCGCGCGCGCTGTTCGAGCAACTCCTGGAACGCGCACTGGAACAGGGCCTGGCCAGCGACGCGGTGGTGGCAGAGAACATCGCACAGGCCCAACAGTTGTGGCATGTGCGAGAAAGCATTCCGCTGGCGCAGGCCGAAGAGGGCCTGAACATCAAGCACGACATCTCGGTGCCGATCTCGCGCATCCCCGCCTTCGTGCAGGAAACCGATGCCCTGCTCGCCCGCGAGATCCCAGGCGTGCGCCTGGTGAACTTCGGCCACTTGGGCGACGGCAACCTGCACTACAACGTGCAGGCGCCCGCCGGTGGCGACGCCGCCGAGTTCCTGCGCACGCAGGAAACGCAGGTGAACCACCTGGTCTATGAGTCGGTGCGCAGCTTCGGCGGCTCCATCTCCGCCGAGCACGGCGTGGGCAGCCTGAAGGTGGACGAACTCACGCAGCACAAGTCGCCCGTGGCCCTGGGCATGATGCGCGCGATCAAGCAAGCGCTCGACCCGCAGAACCTGCTCAACCCCGGGCGGGTGGTGCGGGCCTGAAGTCCACGCGCAGGAGACCTCCTGGCCCCTGCGCGTTCTCCAGAAAAGGCCTCAAGCCTCCAATTTGGCGGCCAGGCGCTCCAGGCGGTGGCGGTAGGCCGTGGCCTCGAAGGGGCGGCGGGCATTGCCGCTGTCCACCGCCGCCTGCGCCACGCGCAGGGACACGGTCACCAGCAGGCGCTTGTCCAGCAGCGTGGGCAGCAGCTTGGTGCGGCCAAAGGCGCTGTCGGTGCGGGCCAGGTCGGCCAGGGCCAGCACGGCGGCCTGCTTCATGGCCTCGTTGATCTGCGGCGCACCCACGTCCAGCGCTGCGCGGAAGAGGTACGGAAAGCACAGCGCGTTGTTGACCTGGTTCGGGTAATCCGAACGGCCAGTGGCCGTGATCGCCTCGGGCACTGCGGCCACGGCCAGTTCAGGCCGGATCTCGGGCTCGGGGTTGGCCAGGGCGAACACCACCGGACGCGCGGCCATGGTGCGCACCATGGCCTGGCTCACCACGCCAGCGCTAGACAGGCCCAGGAACACGTCGGCGCCCTGCATGGCATCGGCCAGGGTCCGGGCCGTGGTGTCGCTGGCCCAGGCGGCTTTTTCGCCGTCATCGCCCCGGGCATTGCGGCCGGTGTAAATGGGGCCTTTCGAATCGCACACCAGCGTGTGGGATTTTTTCAGGCCCAGCCCCACCAGCAACTCCAGGCAGGCGATGGCCGCGGCGCCCGCGCCGTTGCAGACCAGGCGCACGTCCTCGAGCTTCTTGCCCTGCAGGTGCAGCGCGTTCATGAGGCCGGCGGCCACGACGATGGCCGTGCCGTGCTGGTCGTCATGGAAGACGGGGATCGACAGGCGCTGCTTGAGCGCACGCTCGATGGTGAAGCACTCGGGCGCCTTGATGTCCTCGAGGTTGATGCCGCCAAAGGTCGGGTGAAGGCTAGCGATGATCTCGATCAGCTTGGCCGGGTCGGTCTCGTCGATCTCGATGTCAAAGGCGTCGATGCCGGCAAAGCGCTTGAACAGCACTGCCTTGCCTTCCATCACGGGCTTGCCTGCCATGGCGCCGATGTTGCCCAGGCCCAGCACCGCGGTGCCATTGCTGATCACGGCCACCAGGTTGCCCTTGGCGGTGTATTCGTAGGCCAACGCCGGGTCGCGCGCGATTTCCAGGCAGGGCACGGCCACGCCGGGGGAATAGGCCAGGGCCAGGTCGTCCTGGCTGGCCACCGGGCGGGTGACGTGGATCTCGATCTTGCCGCCCACGTCATCGGCATGCTGCGGCCGGTGGTAGGCCAGCGCCGCTTGGTCGCGCTCGCCCGGGGTGAGCGGTGCGCCGGCCGTGCCCGGCTTGCGGGCGGCGATGACGGCGTCTGAGGTGTCGGCGGACTGGTACATGCGGGGGTCTCCTGGGGTTCACGGGCATGCGGACGCGAGCGTCCCATGCCTTGCGGTTTGTCTTGTCTTGCGCGGGGCTGACGCCGGCGCGGGACGCGTATTGTGATGCGAAATTGCGCTTCGCATCGCGCGCAGCGCGGCCAAACCCCTGGACCGCGCAGGCGCGCACCGCAGGCGCAGTCCGCCCCGCAAGCCGCGCCGCTGGCCTGGGATCAGCCCAAGACCGACACGGACAGTCGCCCCGCCGCTGAGCCCCGGACAAGCCTGCGACCTACAATCCCTGACGATTTTTCGCCCTCCGCCCATGACCACGCCCTCCCAGTACGAAGACTTCATGCGCCACGTGCACACCCATGGCGTGCAAAAAGGCGACCGCACCGGCACCGGCACCCGCAGCGTGTTCGGCTACCAGATGCGTTTCAACCTGGCCGAGGGCTTCCCCCTGGTGACCACGAAAAAGGTGCACCTGAAATCCATCATTTGCGAACTGCTTTGGTTCCTGCAGGGCTCGAGCAACAACAACTGGCTCAAGGAGCGGGGCGTGTCCATCTGGGACGAATGGGCCCGCGAGGACGGCGACCTCGGCCCGGTGTATGGCGTGCAGTGGCGCAGCTGGCCCACGCCCGAGGGCGGTCACATCGACCAGATCGCCGAGGTGATCCACACCCTCCGGACCAATCCGGACTCGCGCCGCATCATCGTGAGCGCCTGGAACGTGGCAGACCTGTCCAAGATGGCGCTCATGCCCTGCCACGCCTTCTTCCAGTTTTATGTGGCCCCGGGGGAGGACGGGCAGCGCGGCAAGCTCAGCTGCCAGCTCTACCAGCGCAGCGCCGACATCTTTTTGGGCGTGCCCTTCAACATCGCCAGCTATGCGCTCCTGACGCACATGGTGGCCCAGCAGTGCGACCTGGACGTGGGTGATTTCATCTGGACGGGCGGAGATTGCCATATTTATGCCAACCATCAGGAACAGGTCGAGCTGCAGCTGAGCCGCCAGCCCCTGCCCTACCCGCTGTTGGTGATCAAGCGCCGCCCGCCGAGCATCTTCGACTACGAATACGAAGACTTCGAGGTGGTCGGCTACCAGCACCACCCGGCCATCAAGGCGCCGGTGGCGGTGTGAGCATGGCCCGCCTGCATCGCGCACGCTCACACCCGTTGACCGCACAGCCACCAGCCCGCGTTCGGGCAGCGCACTCGACGGGCTGCGCGTGAAGCCCCGCGTTCACCTCATTTACGCGCGCGCAGCCAACGGCGTGATCGGCCAGGGCAACGCCCTCCCCTGGCACCTGCCGGAAGACCTGGCGCACTTTCGCCAACTCACGCAGGGCTGGCCGGTGGTCATGGGCCGCAAGACCTGGGATTCGCTGCCGCCGCGTTTTCGGCCACTGCCTGGCAGGCGCAACCTGGTGCTCACCCGCCAGGCGGGGTGGGGCGCCGAGGGTGCCGAGGTGTGCACCGACCTGCAGGAGGCGCTGGCGCGCTGCGAGGGCATGGAGCAGGTTTGGGTGATCGGCGGCGCGCAGATTTACGCACTGGCCGAGCCCCTGGCCTCGCGCATCGAGGTCACGGAGATCGGGCGCGACTTCGAGGGAGACGCCTTTGCACCCACGCTGGGCGCCGAGTGGCGAGAAACCGCCCGCCACGACGCGGTGTCGGCCCAAGGCCTGCCCTACAGCTTCGTGACGCTCGAGCGATCGGCCTGAGCCCGCCCGTTCGCCCGTTCGCCCGTTCGCCTGCTCGCCTGTTCGGTCGTTCGCCTGTTCGGTCGTTCATCCACCACGGCCCAGAGCACGGCCGGGCCGGGCCAGGTCGCACACAAGCCCTGCCCATGGCCTGGCCGGGCGCGCCGCGACCGCAGCCGAGAAACTCACACTAAAGTTGCCATAACGCCTACTTACAATGCGGCGCACTGCAGAGCTTGCCGCATCCATGAACACACTCCTCCTTTGCCCGCCCTGGGCCGCACAGCCGGCCTGGACGGGGACGTGGGCCGAGGCCGATGCGGGCCTGCTGCAGTGGGAGGACGCCAGCGCCCTGCCCCCCAGCCGAGAACTCGTGCTGGTCGTGCCTGCCGCCCTGCTGTCCTGGCACGACGTCGATCTGCCCAAGATCGGTGCCGGCCGCTGGCGCGCCGCACTCGAGAGCCTGCTGGAAGACAAATTGCTGGTCGAGCCCGACCAGTTGCACCTGGCGCTGGAGCCCGGTGCGCGTGCCGGTCGCCGACTGAAACTGGTGGCCTGCCAGCGTGCGTGGCTTCGCGGTGCGCTGCAGGCTTTGGCCCAGGCGGGTCGACAGGTCACGCGCATCGTCCCTGAATTTGAACCCGGCCCCGCCGCGCTGCACCTGCAGGGCCAGCCCGAACGCGGCTGGCTGGTGGCCTGCACGCCGCAGTCCGTGCATGCGCTGCCCCTCGGCCATCCGCTGCCAGAGGCGCTCCAGACCGCGCAGGCCGTGGCCAACTCCCTCCTGGCCCAGGCCAGCGCATCGGGCGCCCCCGGTGCTTCACCTGAAACCGCAGCAGCGCCTGCGCCCGAAGTGCCGGTGCACGCAGAGCCTTCCCTGGCCGCGGCCGCCGAACGCGCCTTCGGCAGCGGCGCTCACCTGGTGCAACCCGGCCACAGCCTGCGCATGGCCGCCGCTTCGGGCTGGAACCTGGCGCAGTTCGAACTCACCCCCAGCACGCCTCTGGCACGCAGCCTGGGCCGACAGTCCAGGCAGTGGCTCTGGGAGCCGGCCTGGCGACCGGCGCGCTGGGGCCTGGCAGCGCTGCTGCTGGTGCACCTGCTGGGTCTGAACACCTGGGCCTGGCTGGAGCAACGCGCACAGGCCGACCGCCAGCAGACCGCGCAGCGCTTGCTCACCGACAACTTCCCGAACGTGACCCTGGTGCTGGATCCTCTGCTGCAGATGCAGCGCGAAACCGAGCGACTCGCACGGGCCAGCGGCATGGCCGGGACCGGCGACCTGGGCCCCATGCTCACGGCGCTCGCCCCCTGGGGGACCCGCCCGGCGCAGCGCATCGACCACCAGAAGCGCCAGCTCACGCTGGTGGGCTGGCAGCCCTTGGGCGAAGCTGCCGCAGCCGCGCTGGCCCGGTCGGGCTACCAGCTGGAGGCCCAGGGCGACGCCTGGATCCTGCGCGAGCGCAGCCCGGGGTCCGCGCCATGAGCGGCCCAACCTTCCTGGCCGAGGCGCGCACCTGGGCGCGCAGCCGCTGGCAGGCGCTGCAGCCGCGCGAACGCGCGGGATTGGCCTGCGCGGCGGGCCTTCTGGGGTTTTACGTTCTTTGGAGTGTGGCGGTCGCGCCGGCGCTGCGCACGCTCTCCAAGGCACCCGCGGTGCAGGCGCAGCAGGAGGCACAGCTCGAACGCATGCGCCTGCTCGCCACGCAGGCCCAGGCCCTGCGAAGCCTGCCCCGCAGCGAAAGGCCGGCGGCCTGGCGAGAGGCGCTGACCGCATCGGTCCGGGGCCTGGGCGCTTCACAGCTGCAGTGGTCCGGCTCGGCAGCCACGGTGGCGGTCCTGGCCTGCCCGCCCGAAGCCCTGGGGCCGTGGTTGGCCGAGCTGGGGCCACGCTGGCAACTGCAGGTCAGCGAGGCGCGCCTGGTGCGCGACGCCCAGGGCCTCTGGCAAGGCGAGATCGTGCTGGAGCAGCCATGAGCCCCGTGCCCGCGGCCGCCGCCACGGCTGGGAAAGCACCAGCGCCTCTTCGCCCCCACACCCCCGGACCCTGGCACGGCGGGGGTCCGGACCAGCCTGCCCACGGCCTGCGTGGCCTTCGTGAGCTGCATGACCTGCCCGAAGCGGGTGGAGCGGGTGAAGCGGGCGAAACGAGCGAGTCGGGTGAAGCGGGCGAAACGGGCAAAGCGAGCGAGTCGGGTGAGCTGAGCAAGCCCGCCGTGGACCCGGGCGTCAGCAACCCTCCCGGCCTCGACGGCCGCCACGCATGGGAAAGCAAGGTCGGCCCGCACAGCCCCCGCCCGCTCCATGTCGGCTCACGCAGTTCCAGTCTGTCGAACGCCGAATTGCCGGGCCGTGACTCGCCGAACGCAGAATCGCTGAACGCCGAAATGCAGGGCTCCGGCTCGCTGAACGCCGAATCGACGGACTCTGAATCGCCCTGCGTCGGTTCGTTGAACACAGGCCAACGCATCTTCGATGCACGCAACATCGGCTCGAACAACATCGGCTCGAATAACATCGGCCCGAACAACTCCGGTGCTGCCAACTTCGTTCCAGGCGGCTTTGTTGCCAGCCACTTCGGTCCGGGCCACTTTGGCCGCCACCTTTCGGGCCCAGGCGGCAACGCCGGCGGCACGCTGCCCGCGGGCAGCCCGCGCCGGCGCGGTACGGGGGCCGCGCTGCTGGGCCTGTTGGCGGGCGTCGTGGCAGGCCTGCTGACCTTCGCGCCGGCACGGTGGCTGGCGGCAGCGCTGGGCGGCCTGACCGAACGCGTGCAGTTGCAGGACGCGCACGGCACGGTGTGGCAGGGCTCGGCCCGGGTCTGGCTGATGGCAGGCCCCGGCAGCCCCGACCGGCGCGCCCTGCCCCAGCGCCTGTCCTGGTCGCTCACGCCCCACTGGCAGGGCCTGCACCTGGGGCTGCGGGCCGAATGCTGCATGACCGAACCTGCGCTGCTGCGCCTGGCGTGGTCGGGACGGCTCGCGTTGGACGACATGCGATCGGTCTGGCCTGCACCCCTGCTGCAAGGGCTGGGCGCGCCCTGGAACACCCTCCAGCCCAGCGGGCAACTGGCCCTGAGCGCGCAGGGGCTGAGCATCACCCTGGGCGGGGCGCAGCCTCGCATCGAAGGCAGCGTGATCCTGGATGTGCTGGACCTGGGCTCGGCCCTGTCCACCCTGCAGCCGCTGGGGAGTTACCGCATCCGGCTGCATGCCACCGGCGATGCGCCCCAGTTGCACCTGCAGACCCTGCGCGGGGACCTGCAGCTCAGCGGCCAAGGCCAATGGCTGGCCACCGGCCTGCGCTTTCAGGGCGAAGCGAGCGCCGCTCCCGGGCGCGAGGACGCCCTGGCCAACGTGCTCAACATCATCGGCCGACGCGACGGCGCGCGCAGCCTCATCTCACTGGGCTAAGACATGACCCGCACACCCATTTCGCAACCCGGCACCCAGACCACTGCGCAAGCGCCCGGGGCAAAGGTACAAGCCCAGGCCCAGGCCCAAGCCCAGGCCAAAGCAGGGGCACAGGACACGGCGCCGCATCCGCAGCCAGCCTGGCGCCTTGCCCTGCCGGCCCTGGCCGCCTGCACCGCCATGCTGTCGCCCGCCTGGGCGCAGACCGGCGGTCCAGCCGGCGCACAGGGCCCAGGCATGACCGCGCAGGCACCCGGCGCACAGGCCCCGGCGGCTCCCGCGCCCTTCCCTGCGGCTGGCCCCACGCCGAACGCACCCAGCGCGCAGGCCTCAAGCCCGGGTGTGGTGATCACGCCCTCGGCAGCCTCCACTGCCCGCCAAGCCCCACCGACGTCTGGCGCCAAGGCGGGCGCCGCCGCCCGCGGCAGCAGGGCTCAGGCCGGCAAGCAGGCACCGCCCGAGGCGCCCTACGATGGCCGTCCCGGCGACCTGGTCACGCTGAACTTCAACAACGCCGACATCGGCGAGGTCGCGCGGGCGATGGGCCTCATCACCGGCCGCAGCGTGGTGCTCGACCCGCGGGCCAAGGGCACGGTCAGCCTGAATACCGACAAGCCCGTGAGCCGCGCCGCGGCCTACAACCAGTTCCTGGGCGCGCTGCGGCTGCAGGGTCTGGCTGTGGTGGAGACGGCGGGCCTCTACAAGGTGGTGCCCGAGGCCGAGGCCAAGCTGCAGGGCGGCGGCGTGACCGAAAGCGCCGCCAGCGGGCCGGGCAACCAGATCCTCACGCAGATCTTTCGCCTGAACCACGAGAACGCCAACAACCTGGTGCCGGTGCTGCGGCCGCTCATCAGCCCGAACAACACCATCAACGTCAACCCGGGCAACAACACCCTGGTGGTGACCGACTACGCCGACAACCTGCAGCGCCTGGGCCGCATCGTGGCGGCGCTGGACGTGCCCAACGGCGGCGACCTCGAGGTGATCCCGCTGCGCCACGCGATCGCCACCGACGTGGTGCCCCTGCTCAACCGCCTGCTGGACATGCAGCCCGCCGCCGGACAAGGCGGCCCGGTGCCAGGCGGCGAGACGGGCCTGCGCACGGTGCTGCTGGCCGAGCCCCGGGCCAACGCGGTGATCGTGCGCGCCGCCAACCCGGCCCGCGCCGCACTGGCCCGCAGCCTCGTGCAGCGCCTGGACCAGCCGGGCGGCCAGGGGCAGCCGCACGGCAACATCCACGTGGTCTACCTCAAGAACGCCGACGCCACGCGCCTGGCCGGCACGCTGCGCGCGGCCATGGCGGCCGGCAGCGGCGCCACGGTGAGCACGGCCACCGCCACCCCCGGGGGCGCGGCGGCCAGCATCACGTCCAGCACCGGTGCCCTGGGCGGTGCGCCTGGCGCGGCCACGGGCGGGCAGATCCAGGCCGATGCCTCGACCAATTCGCTCATCATCACCGCGCCCGAGCCGCAATACCGGCAGCTGCGCGCCGTGATCGACCAACTCGACGTGCGGCGCGCACAAGTGTTCGTGGAAAGCCTGATCGTGGAGGTCAATGCCGACAAGGCCGCCGAATTCGGCGTGCAGTGGCAGGGCCTGCTGGGTGGGCGCGGTGACGGCGTGATCGGCGCCACCGGCACCAACTTCAACGTGGGCGGCGCCAACAACAACATCGCGGGCATCGCCCGCGGCTCGGGGCGTGTGCTGCCCGGCGTGGGCCTGAACTTCGGCATCTTCAACCGCGTGGACGGCGCCTACAACCTGGGGCTGCTGGCGCGCTTTCTGCAAACCTCGGGCGATGCCAACGTGCTGTCCACACCCAACCTGCTCACGCTGGACAACGAGGAAGCCAAAATCGTGATCGGCCAGAACGTGCCCTTCGTCACCGGCCAGTTCACCAACACGGGCGGCACCAACAACGCCGCGGTCAACCCGTTCCAGACCATCGAACGGCGCGACGTGGGCCTCACGCTGCGGGTCAAACCGCAGATCAACGAGAACGGCACGGTGAAGATGCAGATCTTCCAGGAGGTCTCCAGCGTCGACCGCTCCACCCTGGGCAACCCCAGCGGCCTGAGCACCAACAAGCGCAGCATCGAGTCCAGCGTGCTGGTCGAGGACGGCGCCATCGTGGTGCTGGGCGGCCTGCTGCAGGACGAGTTTTCGGGCAACCAGGAAAAGGTGCCCGGCCTGAGCGACGTGCCTTTCTTCGGTAACCTCTTCCGAAGCGAGGCCCGGGGTCGCAAGAAGTCCAACCTCATGGTGTTCCTGCGGCCCGTGGTGGTGCGCGACGCCAATGCGGTCAACAACTTGTCGCTGGACCGCTATGAACTCATGCGCGGCCTGCAGGGCCAGGCGCAGCCGACACCCAGCGCGGTGATGCCGATCAACGACGCCCCCCGCCTGCCCGAGGCAGCGGCGGCCGCCGCCAGCGGCCGCGCGCTGCAAATCTCGCGCGAGCTCAAACCCGTCGACGCCACGGGCGCAGGCGCCCGCGGCCTGCCCGGGCGCTGAACCCCATGCGCCACCCCCTGCCCTACGCTTTCGCCCGCAGCCACCAGCTGCTGCTGTCGCAAGACGCCGACCGGCTCACGCTCTGGCTCAGCCCGCAAAGCTGCCGCCAAGCGCTGGGCGAGGTGCTGCGCCAGCACGCCGCCAGCCACCTGCGGCTGCAGACCGCGCCTGCGGCCGAGATTGCCCAGCGCATTGCGGCGGCTTATGCGAACGGGGAATCGAACGTGGCCTCGGTGGTGAGCGAGGTGGAATCCGACGTCGACCTCTCGCGGCTGCTGCAGGAGCTGCCCGCCGTGGAAGACCTGCTCGACGCCGCCGACGACGCGCCCATCATCCGCCTGCTCAACGCGCTGCTCACCCAGGCCGCTCGCGAAGGCGCCAGCGACGTGCACATCGAACCCTACGAACGCCACTCCAGCGTGCGGCTGCGGGTGGACGGCACGCTGCGCGAGGTGGTGCAGCCCAACCGGGCGCTGCACGCAGCGATGATCTCGCGCCTGAAGATCATGGCCGAGCTGGACATCGCCGAAAAACGCCTGCCGCAGGACGGCCGCATTTCGCTGCGCATCGGCAGCCGCTCGGTGGACGTGCGCGTCTCCACGCTGCCCAGCGCGCACGGCGAGCGCGCGGTGCTGCGCCTTTTGGACAAATCTGGCGCGCGGCTCACCCTGGAAGACGTGGGCATGCAGGGCGCCACGCTCTCGCGGTTTTGCCGGCTGATCGAGCAGCCGCACGGGCTGATCCTGGTGACCGGCCCCACCGGCTCGGGCAAGACCACCACGCTGTATGCGGCTCTGAGCCGGCTGGACGCCGAGCGCAGCAACATCATGACGGTGGAAGACCCCATCGAGTACGAGCTGCCCGGCGTGGGCCAGACCCAGGTGAACCCGCGCATCGAACTAGACTTCGCGCGCGCCCTGCGCGCCATCCTGCGACAGGACCCGGACATCCTCATGATCGGCGAGATCCGTGACTTCGAGACCGCGCAGATCGCCATCCAGGCCTCGCTCACCGGCCACCTGGTGCTGGCCACCCTGCACACGAACGATGCGGCCAGCGCCGTCACGCGCCTGACCGACATGGGCGTGGAGCCTTTCCTGCTGAGCTCGTCGCTCTTGGGCGTGCTGGCCCAGCGCCTGGTGCGAAAGCGCTGCACGGCCTGCCAGGGCGCCGGCTGCGGCGTGTGCAGTGAGTCCGGCTACAGCGGCCGCACCGGCATCTTCGAGCTGCTGGTGGCCGACGATCCCATCCGCCGCCTGGTGCACGAGGCCGCGTCCGAGGCCACGCTGCGCGAGGCGGCGCTGGCCGGGGGCATGCAGCTCATGCGGGAAGACGGCCAGCGCCTCGTTGACGCCGGCATCACCACGGCGGCCGAACTGCTGCGCGTCACGCGAAGCTGAGCCCGCGCACCATGCCCGCCTACGCCTACCAAGCCGTCGATGCCCAGGGCCGCGCCAGCCGCGGCACGGTGGAGGCCGAGTCGCCGAAGGCCGCGCGCAGCCAGCTCAGGCACCGCGGCCTGGTGGCGCTGGACGTGCAAGTGGTGGCCGGCTCGGCCGAGGCCAGCGGCTGGGCCCAGGCCGCAAGCGCGCCCCAGGGGCTGAAGCGGCCGCTCTGGCAGGCCCGGGCCTTCGATGCCACGGCCCTGGCGGTGCTCACGCGCCAGCTGGCCGGCCTGGCCAAGGCGGGCCTGCCGCTGGAGCGCGCCATCACGGCGCTGGCCGACGAGGCCGCCACGCCCCGGCAGCGCTCGGTGCTGGCGGTGCTGCGGGCGGAGGTGAACGCAGGCGCCAGCCTCGCCCGGGCGCTGGCGCAGTTTCCCCGGGAGTTCGGCGACACCTACCGAGCCGCCATCGCCGCCGGCGAACAAGGCGGCTCGCTCGCGCAGGTGCTCGAGCGCCTCGCCCAGGACCTGGACGACGCCCTGACGCTGCGCGCCAAGCTGGTGAGCGCGGCGCTCTACCCGGCCATCGTGAGCGCCATCGCGCTGGCCATCGTGGTGTTCCTGCTGGGCCACGTGGTGCCGCAGGTGGCCGAAGTGATCACCGGCCAGAAGCGGGCCCTGCCCGCGCTCACGCAGTTCATGCTGTGGCTGAGCGAGCAGGTCCGCAACCTGGGCCCCTGGCTGCTGCCGGCCGCCGTGGCCGCGGCCGTGTTGCTGCGCCAGGCCCTGAAGAACCCGGCGCTGGCCGTGCGCGCGCATGCCGCCTGGCTGCAGCTGCCCGTGGTGGGGCGGCTCGCCCGGCAATACAACGCCGCGCGCTTTGGTGCCACGCTGTCGCTGCTCACCGCAGCGGGCGTGCCCATGCTCAAGGCCCTTCAGTCGGCCGGCCAGACGCTTTCCAACCACGCCATGCGCGAAGACGCGGCCCAGGCCCTGGCCCTGGTGCGCGAAGGCGCGCCCCTGGCCGCGGCCCTGGCCCGCTACCCGCGCTTTCCGGCGCTCCTGGTGATGTTCATCCGCCTGGGCGAGCAAACGGGTGACCTGCCCGCCATGCTGTCGCATGCCTCACGCCAGCTGAGCGAGGAAGTCCAGCGCCGCGCCCTGCGCCTGGCCACCGTGCTGGAGCCCCTGCTGATCGTGGCGATGGGCGGCATCGTCATGCTGATCGTGCTGGCCGTGCTGCTGCCGATCATGGAGCTGAACCAGCTGGCGCGGTGACTGCGAAACCGGCTGAAGGCCGCACGCACCAACCGCGCACCTGGACCTGCACCCCCGCCCCAGACGCACCCGGACCTGCACCCGCATCCGCATCGGCATCGTCACCCGCACGCTTGCTCCTGAAGCATGCGCGGCCACGCCCCTGAAGCATCTGCGCCGTGCCATGCGCTCCCTTCTAGCCAGCTAAAAACCCAGCCGGGTCCGGTGATGGCGCGCACCGTGCAGGCCAGGGCTTTGGTACGGGTGTGGTGGGGGTGGGCCCCGTCTGTAGTGCGGCCGTGGTGCGGCTGCGTGGTTTGCGCACCGGCTTCGCGGACCGCTGGAGCCCGCTGAACCCCGGGACAACGCCCTGGTCTGCCCCCATGGCCGCTTCCGGGACTCAGGGCGCTCGGCGCCCACCGCGCAGGGCGCGGCCCCGGTGCGTTTGACCGGGCGGGCGGCAGCGGAGATTCACCGTGCGGAGATTCACGGTGCGATGCAAGTTGCCGACCTGATCACGCGGCGCGCCCTTGGGTGAGATGGGCTTGATGAACGGTTGGCCGCGCCCTGCGCCCATAAAGCGGGGCGTGGCCACCAACACTCGGTAAGCAACAGCCCCAAACAGGCCGAGAAAGCCGGTCAGGAACCCGTCATGAACCAGTCAGAACCAGTGAACGAACAGGCCAGAACCCGCCGAGAACCTTCCGAGAACCCGCCATGAACCCAAATAAGGCGGTGACCACAACCGATCAACGCGGGTTTCTCAGCCGATCGCCAATGCCGCGCAGATCTGAGGAAAAGCCCAGGTCCATGATGTACCAGCGGTTGGGCTCGGGGGCGTACAGCTCAAAAGACAGCAGCACAGGCCGCAGGTCGGTGCGGCCCACAGAATGCACCGTGGCGGTCGAAGACAGCGGGCCGGCATGCACCGCATGCAACTCCACGCGGTGTGTCGCAGGTAAGCCCATACTGGCTAAGGCGCCCGGCGATCTTGCAGTCAAAGATCGGAGCAGATGTGGCTCAAGCAAAGCCAATGCAGCTGCGTCTTTTTCCAGCATCAACAGGACGGCAGCTTGCTGCGTCTTATCAACAGCTGCCCGGAGGCTGGGAAAAGACTCTTTGACCCCTCTCACCGTACTTTCAGCGCCTGTCGTCGAGTGGTGATTTTCATGGGCATGCAACTGGACAGTAGCCATAAAAACCAAAGCCGTGATAAATTTAAACAACATCTTGTATAATTTTAATGCGTGATTGAAACGGGCGTGAAAATCACTTCACAGTATTAATGTTTACACCAACCTCAGAGAGGAGTGCATACGAAATAGTTGGTGAACAAACGAGGCAAATTAGTAATAGCCACAGCGCTTTGGGTGACTCCGCCATTGATACTGGAGGTGGTAAAACTGTGACTATGATCTCCAGATGTACTACTCAAACCCATATTTGCTTGATTGTTGGAAGCTGAAAATTGATAAGAAAAAGAAGATTCACCGCCGTTACGAGAGGATTCCGCAATAGCTTTGCTCGGTTGCGATCGACTGAATGTTTCACCAAAGGTGGGTTCTGTTATAGGGCCGTTAGCCGCAACAAAGTGTTGATGCGCGCCAGCAGAACTGGTAGTGCCCGTCAAACGTGCGTCGGGCAACTGATTTTGCGAAAGAAGAACCGCGCCACCGGCCGTGCCGTTCGACTGACCAGCTTCCATAGCAAGTATGCGACCAGCCGCCGAGACCCCACTTCGAATGGATACCGTAGTCCCGTTAATCGTGCAACTTAAAAGCCTTCCATCTATTAACTTCCAATTACCGTGATCACTCGGCAACAAACTGGCCTTAATATCACCACACGTACACGCAACAAACTCTGGCTGCACTGAAACAATATCCCCACTGGAATTGGTGCCTAGCAGCGGCGCGTTTTGAACACGGGACAGGCGCACTCCGCTCGAACCGTTTGAGCCACTGTCCACATGCAAAGCATTACCCGGTGTGACCGTACCGATACCGACTCTCCCGTTGTCTCTGCGAACCGTCACTCGGCTACCTGAGGCGGCTTCGACGTCGAGATTGGCGTTGCTGTCGATGTTGGTGGGGTTGCTGCCCACTTTCAGCTGCGCCTCGGCCGAGAGACCGATCAGTCCGACCAAGCAGGCGGCCAGAGCAAGAGTTATCCGACGAAGCGCAGTGTGAGGCGACTGGAGCGTGGAAGAAGTTTTCATGACAAGAATCCATGGGGTGGGGGTGTCGAAGGGGCGGTGCAAGACTGACAAGAATGGCCGGGTAGAGTGATCATCAATTGTCATTAAAGGTGGAGCACGAGCGATAGAAAGTGAGTTAAATGTGATTAACTGTGTATTCAGTCGGAACTGAATCTAAGCATGGCGTGGGGCTAGGTTTGGTACTTTGATTACAGGCGCTGTGGACAGGCCGGGCTGCTTCGATTTAAACAACTGGGCTGGGGGAAACCTCAGTCAGTGACCCGCACGCGGTAGGTCACGCTGCCGCTGGCGCCGGCCGGGAAGTCGCCACTGAGCGTCCACACCAGGCTGCCGCCGGGCAAGGTGCCGGTGCTGGCCGTCGCTTCAGCGCTGCAGGCCGAGCCGCTACTGGGCAGGGGGTTGTTGGGCGTGTTGACCACGCAGCCCATGCCAGCGGGCAGCTGTGCAATGCCGGTGCTGCGCCAAGTGGAAAACGCGCTGATGGGGTCGGACACCCGCACGTTGGACACCGGGCTGGGGCTGGTGTTGGAGAAGCTGATGCGGTATTCCACGGTGTCGCCGGGCTTGGCCCGGAGCGAGGCGCTGAAACCTGCATCGCCCTGGGTGATGCTGCGAGCGGTTTTTTCCAGCAGCATGCCCGCAGCGTTGACGCTGGTGGTCTGCTGCACTGTCTGGGACTGGTCCACCTGGCCGTTGGTGTTGGCCAGGGTCAGCCGGGCGCGCAGCGGCAGCGTGAGGGTGGTGCCGTCGGCGCCGCCAGCGGGGGTGTTGTGCAGCACCAGCAGGCACAGCGCCTGGTCTTGCAGCACCGCGATGGGCGCGGTGACGATGCTGGCCTGCGCGCGGTCGCCGGTGCAACCGGTGTCGCGGTAGACAACAAAGCTCCAGCCGGGGGCGTTGGCGGGCTGGGCCTGTTCACGCTGGGGCAACAGCTCCAGGGTGCCGGCACTGCCGGCGCGGTAGCGGTGCGCGTGCACGGCGTTGCCGCCGGGCGGGGCGCTTTGGCGGCTGTCGGGCTCCAGGCGACCGAGCGGCACCTGCCCGAACTGCAGGCTCAGGCCACCCGCGGCAGCCCCGGCCGCAAAGCCGATGCGCTGCGCGCTGCGGGTGTAGGTGAAGCTGGCCGAGCCCACCGGGGTGGTGGCGCCGTTGCCCAGGGTTGTGCCGTTGGCGCTGGCTGCCACGGCCTGCTGGCCGCTGGGCAGGGTGACCGATGCACACAGCGGTTGGCTGCTGGCCAGCCCCGAGGGCAAGGCCAGGCTGAAACCGCCGCCGCTGTCGGTGGTGGTGCTGGCGTAGGTGGTGGCGCTGCAGTCTGAGAGGCTCACCGCCACGCCGCTGAAGCCGGCCTCTTGCCCGTTGCGCAGGCCGTCATGGGGCGTTCCGGTGTTGGAGCCGCCCGCCGGGGCGCCGCCGTCGTTGAACACCACGCCCGTGATGCGTGCGCCCTGCACGGCGGCGAAGGTGCACAGGATGTCGGCGCCATCGCGCACCACGGCGCTGGACAGGCTCAGCCCGTCTTGCGACGGGGTGGCCAGGTCAGCGGTGGTGTTGCCGGAGACGCTGGCGTTTTCATCGATGCAGGAGACGCTGGCGCCCAGAGGAAACCCGGACACCGAGCGGCGTGTGATGCTGAGGTTGCCCACCGGGTCGGTGGGCTTGAGGCGCTCGCTGGTCACGGCGCCCCCGCCCACGGTGTTGCTCAGGGTGAGCTGGCTGGAGGTGAAGCCGTTGAGGCTGTAGATGAAGGACCCGGCCTCGCCCTGCAGGTTTTGGGCAATGCGCACGCGCGCACCGGGCACCAGCTGAACCTGACCGAGGCGGTCGGCATATTCCACGAAACCCTTGTAGCCGATGTCGCGCAGGTTGTCGGACGAGAAGGCGCCGGTGCGCCGGCCATTGAAGTTGATCACCTGGTAGCCGCGCGAACGGTTGAACTCGGGCCCGGGTACGACTTCCAGGCGGCCGCCCAGGGTGAGGTCACCGGTGACCGTGAGCAGGTCGTTGCTGGTGCCGCCCGGGAAGGTGTTGGCGTTCAGGTCCACGCGGAGCGTGCCGCTGCTTTGCAGGTTGAAGTGGCGTGCCTCCAGGGTGCCGATGCCGGTGGTGGCGCCCGGGCTGCTGCTGCCCGCGCCGGGCTCCAGCGTGCCGGCGACGGTGAGCTGGTTGCCGACCTTGCCCACGCCGTCGAGGAAGGCGCCGGCCTGCACCTGCAGCTCAGCATTGGCGGTGGTGGTGCTGGCCTCCATGAGGCGCAGGCGCCCGGCGCTGACCACCAGGTTGCCGGTCAGCGTGGGGCTGGTGAAGAGGCGCACCGTGCCGCCGCCCGTCACCTCCAGGGGCGCCGTCCCGGAGAGGGTGGTCCTGATGTCGGCAACAGCCCCGGTGGCCACGGTCAGCTTGCCGGCTTTCTGGAGCGCCAACTCGCCGCCGCTCAGGACGTAGTTGCTGACGCTGAAGTCCAGGCCGTCGATGGGCTGGGTGCCGCTGACCGTGACGGTGCCGGCCGCAGGGCCGAAGCGGGCCACGCCGCCCGTCCAGGGGGCGTTGAAGGTGCCATCGGCCGTCCAGTTGGGGGTGCTGCCGTTCCAGGTGCCGGTGCCACCGTCGATGCGGTCGTTGTCTTGGGTGACGTCCCAGAACTCCAGGCCCAGGGGGGCGGCCAGGATGAGGTCGTTGTCGGTGCCGGTGCTGCCGCGCCAGTAAGTGCGGGTGGTGGCGTTGTCGGACAGCTTGATCTGGTTCAGCGGGGCGATGTTGCCGCGGTCGCGGGCCGGTTGCGGCTCGACCGAGAACGCCCGCACGAAGAAGCGGTCCGGCGCGGGCGCCTGCGTGGGGCTCCAGTCGGCGACGTTGAGCTGGTGGGTGCCCAGGTTCAGGCTGGCGACGGTGAGCTGGGCGCCCGAGGCACCGTTGAAGCTGAGCGTGCTGGTGGCTCCCAGCAAGAGGGTGCCGACGCTGTGCGTGAAGCCGCCCAGCTGCAGCGTGCCGCCATTGAGCTCGATGGTGAGGTTGGTGTTGGCAACGTCTGCGCCCAGGCTCAGCGTGGCACCTGTGTTGACCACCACCCGGCCGGTGCCGGTGAGGGCGTTGATGCGGTGGACGGCGTTGGTGCCACCCAGGGTGAGCGTGCCGCCCGTGCCCAGGTCCACGGTGCCATTGACCGTGACCGGGGTCGAAAAGGTTTGCGCACGGCCGTTGAGTTCCAGGGTGGCGCCTGAGTCCACGGTCAGGGCGGTGGTGGCGCTCAGCGCGCTGCCGGTGGTGGCGTTCAGGCGCAGGCGACCGGCACTGACCTGTGTGGGGCCGGTGTAGGTGCTGTTGCCGGTGAGCACCAGGGTGCCGGTGTTGGCGACGTTCAGGCCGCCTTCGCCCGAGATGACCTGCGACAAGGCGAGCTCGTTGCTGCGTGCGAAGCGCAGGACCGCCCCCTGGGCCACCGAGACGCCCGAGCTGCTGCCCAGCGAGCCGGCGGTGGCGTTGGCGCCGCCCGCACCGATTTGCAGCACACCGGCCGTGACGGAGGTGGCGCCGGTGTAGGTGTTGGCGCCCGTCAGCCGCAGCGTGCCGCTGCCGGCCTGGGTGATGCTGCCGGTGCCGGAGATGACCTGCGCCAGGGTGAGCGCGTCGTCGCTGCGGTTGAACACCAGGGCGGCGTTGTTGGTGATGTTGCCTGTGCCCAAGGCACCGGTGCTGCCCGCGTTGCCCACGCGCACGCTGCCCGCGCTGACGGTGGTGGTGCCGGTGTAGGTGTTGTTGCCCGTCACAAGCAGGGTGCCTGCGCCGGTTTTGAGGAGGTTGCCGTTGTTCGAAAAGACACCCCTGGCCTCCAGGTCGGCCGTGGCGTCTTTGCCCAAAGCCACGTCCAGGGTCCAGGTCTGACCGTTGAGGTTGATGTTGGAGCGCGCCGTGATGAGGTTGCGGTCACCGCCTGCGCTGCGCAGGGTGTTGCCGCCCGGAAGGGTGACGAAGTTCCCGCCGCTGTGGTCCAGGGTGCCGCCGCCCGCGTCCCCAAAGGTGATGGTTTTGTTGCCAAAGTCATAACGCAAGCCCGCAGCGATCTCCAGTGTGGCGTCCTTGGCGATGCGTATCTCACCACCGGAGTAGGTGAAGATTTTGTCGGTGGTGGGGTTTCGCAGCGTCAGACGGCCGGCGGTGACCGACAGGCCCCCCGTGAAGGTGTTTTCACCTTGCAAGATGATGGTGCCCGGACCTTGCTTGTCCAGGGCGTTGCTGCCGGCCAGCACCGAGGCGACGGTGGCGGTGATGCCGGTGCCTGCGGTCAGCACGTTGTTGGGGGCACCGCCCGTGAGGGTGCCGCCAGTCAGGCTGTAGCCCGTGGTTTCAAAGCTCAGGCCGCCCACGCTTTGCGTGTCCTCGACCGTGACGGTGCCCGAGCGGCCCCGGAAGGTGGCGATGCTGGTGCTGCCCGGCAGGGGGCTGTTGACCAGGCCGTCGCTGTTGGTCCAGTTGGCGTTGGATGCGTTCCAGGTGCCCGTGCCGCCATCGACCGCGCCGTTGGCAGAGACGGTGTCCCAGAGGATGAAGCCCTCGGCCGCCGCCAGAAGTTCGTCGTTGTCGGTGCCGGTGCTGCCGCGCCAATAGGTTTGGCGGGCCACGTTGGGCGCCAACACGATCTGATTGAGCGGCGCGGTGTTGGCCACGTTGCGTGCAGGCGTACCCAGCACCGCTTCGGTGAAGAAGCGGTCCACGCCGGCGCGCCAGTTGTTCACCGTGAGGGTGTGGCGGGTGGTCACACTGTTGACGTCGCTGCTCAGGCTCAGGCTGCCGGTGCGCAGGACGGCGCGCAGCTTGGCGGCGTCGGTGGCGTTGCCATCGAAGTTCAGGCTGCTGTTGGCAGACAAGCTGATCGAGCCCAGCCGGTAAGCCAGGGCCGTGGAGCCGCCGGTGAAAGACACGGCACCGCCGTTGAGCACCAGCAGGAGGTTGCGGTTGTCCATGGCGGCGGAGAAGCGGAGCGTGGCGCCCGCATCGACGCGGATGACGCCGACGCCCTCGACGCTGGCGATTTCGTGGTCGCCCGCGGTCAGGCGCAGGGTGCCGCCATTGCCCAGGTCCAGCACGCCGCTGGAGCGCAGGTTGGCCGACAGGCTTTGGGTGCGGCCGTTGAGATGCAGGCGCGCACCGCTGGCCACCGTCACGGTTGTGGTGGCCGCGAGCGTGTTCTCCAGTTCGGCGTTCAGGCTCAGGGTGCCGGCATTGACGGTGGTGGGACCGGTGTGGGTGTTGTTGGCCGTGAGCGTGAGGGTGCCCGAGCCGCTCTTGACCAGGGCGCCCGCGCCGCTGATCACGCCAGAAAGTGTCTGGCCGCTGGTGGAGTTGATTTCCAACGTGGCGCCCTGGGCCAAGGTGATGCTGGGGGCGTAGTTGAAGACACCGCCCGAACCCACGGTGTTGAGCGTGCCGCCGCCGGTCAGAGCCAGGGTTCCGCCGTTGACCTGCGTGCGGCCGGTGTAGGCATTGGCGCCACTGAGCTCCAGGCGGCCGGCCCCGGTCTTGATGAGACCGGAGGCGACCGCAGCGCTGCTGTCGCGGCTGTTGACCAGCGCGGGCGCCACGGTGAGCGTGCCGCTGGAGACGTTGAAGGTGGTGCTGCCATTGGCCGTGTTGCTGCCGATGTGCACGGCGGTGTTGGCATTGATACCGCTGCCCGTGGACACGGTGAGGGCACTCCCTGTGCTGATGACCGTGCTCTTGAGCGCAAAGCTGCCGTAGCTGCTGTCACGCCCTCCCATGGCACGCAGCGTGCCTGCGTTGATGGCAAGGCCCGTGAACGTGTTGAAGGTGTTGTTGCTCGACAGCACGCCCCCGGCGATGACGGTGGCCGACTGGCCTGCGCTGGTGTGCTCGCCCCACACGTCGTTGCGGCTGAGCAGCGTGGTGCCGTTGGAACCCACGGTGAAAGCCCCCGTCGCTGGCGTGGTGCCGCTGCCAAAGAACTCCAGCGTGCCGGCAGTGACTTCGGTGCGGCCGGTGTAGGTGTTGGCCGCACCCAGGCGGAGGGTGCCGGTGCCGAGCTTTTCGAAGCTTTGGCTGTTGCCAGTGAGGGGCAGCTCCAGCGTGGCGGTGAGGTTGGCGCCCACGGTCAGGGCGTTGGTGGGGCTGCCGTCGCTGGCGCTGGCTGCGCCCTGCAAGGCGCCTTGGCTGCTGCTGTTGAGGGTGTAGCCGCTCGCGGTGAAGTTGAGCCCGCCGATGCTCTGGGTGTTGACCACGCCCACGGTGCCGCCCGTGCCGCCAAAGTTGGCGACGTTGGCGTCCCCGGGCCAGACGCTGTTGGACAGGCCGCCATCGGTGGTCCAGTTGGTGTTGGCGCGGCTCCAAGTGCCGCCGCCGCCATCGACGGTGTTGTCGGAGGCTGTGTCGGTGCCGTCCCAGTTCACGTGGGCATTGATGCGCGCCAGGGTGATGGCGGTGAAGGCCGTCAGGTCCACGGCCGCTGTGCTGCTGATGGAGCCTTCGGCGAGGCTGGACGCGCCGGCGTCGAAGCTGGGCGTGCTGCTGGTCAGGCTCAAGCGGTTGGCGTCAATGCGGGAGGGAATGACTTCCCAGCGGCTGGCGCTGGCGCGCCAGCCCACGATGCTCAGGCGCGACAAGTTGTTGCTCAGCAGGCTGGCCAGGCCGCTGGCGCTGTTCCAGGTGAGTGTGAGCGCGGCGGTCTGGCCGTTGGCGTGGTCGCGCAGGTGCCAATACTCGGCCGTGCTCACGGCGGACACGCCGGCGGCCAGGCTTGAAGTGGAAAAGGGCGCGCCCGGTGCGGCCCCGGTGCTGGCGTTGGGGCTGGTCGCGAAATACGCGGCGTTCACGGGCTGCTGCACATTGGTGGGCGCGCCCCGGATGGCCAGGGGGCGCAGGCTGCTGCCCGAGCCCACGGGCAGCACCAGCTCGGCGCGGCCATAGCTGCTGACATAGCCGTTGACGTGGGCCGTGTCAGAGGCACCGGCCCAGCCGGCGCCGGCCCCCAGGAAGCCGAAGCTGCTGTAGGTGCTGCCGCGCTCGGTGACGATGTCGGTGGACGAAGAAAACCCCTGGACGCCGTGGCTCACCACGCGGGCGCCGGGCGGCACGTTGATGGTCTGCGCCAGCGCGCCGCTGGCGCCCAGCAGGCACAGCGCGGCGACGGCCGCCCTGGCCAAGGCCCCTGCCCCGGCTCCTGCCCCCATCCGGGCCACGGCCCCGACTCCTGCGCCGGCTCCCGCCCGCGCCTCGGCCCTGGCCCCCGCCAAGGCCACAGCCCTGGCCTGCCGCCCCCAGCGCGCCAGTGGCAGGGGCCACTGCACAAACTGCGGAATCCCCGCGAAAACGAAGGAGCGACTCATGGGATCAGGCTTTCTTGCACGATCTGCCAGCGGCCCTGGAGCTGCTGCCAGACGAGAGATTTCTGGACCACGTCCTGGTGGTCCTGTGAGCGGTAGCGCTGGATGAAGCGAGCCTGCATGCGGCCATCGGCCAAGGGCTCCATCTCCAGGTCCACCAGTTCCACTTCAATGGGGCCGGGCTTGGACAGCAGGCGCCGGCGCTGCTGCTCCCAGGCGATGCGCTTGCCTCGCGGCGGCTGGTAGTCGCCGGCGTAGGCGCCGAGGTAGGCGGCGGCGTCCTTGGCGGCCCAGGCCGCGGCCCAGGCGCGGGTGGCCTCGGCCACCAACGCGCGCTCTGCGGTGCGGGCATCACGCAAGGCCTCGCCAGCAGAAGCCGCGGGCTGGGCGTCTGGCGTGCGCGGGGCGTTGCCGGAGGCCGATGCAGTCAGCGATGGCGGCTCGCCGGGCGGGCCGCTCCAGGCGCGGCCCAGGGCGGCCGCCATGGCTTCGGCCACCGACGAAGCGTCGGCAGAAGCCAGCGTGAACGAAGCGCCTGCCCAGGCGGCAGCCATGGGCTCGGCGGGCCGCCACAAGGCAAAGGCTGCGGACGAGGCGTGCGAGCCAGCCCGCTCGGCACCGCTGGATGGCTGTCCCTGGGCAACCGCACCAGGCGTGGGTTCAGATGCCGAGGCGGCGTCTGGAGGCTGCGGGCTGGGGCCACCGCCCCAGCCGGCGGGGCCCCGCGCGGGCGTTGTGGCTGTGGGGGGCGCAGCGCCCGTGGAGGAGCCCGTGGACGAGCCAGCGGACGAAGCAGGTGTCGCCGGCGCTGGGGCTGCCCCGAGCGCCGCAGGTACCACAGGTGCCACAGGTGCGGCAGGTGCCACAGGCGCAACGGCGCCGGTGCCGCGACCCGGCTGAGGCTGGGCGACGCCGCCAAATTGCAGAACCGATTCGTCAAATTTCCAACGCAGGCGCAGGTAGCTGCCGCGGCTGGTGTAGTTCAGGCCGGCCAGGTCGGGTTCGGTCAGGCCCAGCACGTTGTGGCCGGCCGACAGCCACAGGCCTGCAGCCAGTCGGTAGCGCACGGCCAGGCGGAGCGGGGTTTGGCGTGCACCGGCGTGCCCCCAGAGGTGGCCGGCCTGCACGCCCAGGTCCCAGTCCTTGTCGAGGTCGTGGGTGTAGCGCGCGTGCACCAGTTGCACCCAGGCATTGCTGGGAGCGACCGTGTCGCGCAGTTCGGTGAACTTGGCACCGTGACGCAGGCTGATGACCCGACCACGGCGCACCTGGAAGTTGGCGTTGGTGGCAAAAATATGCGTCTCGGTCAGGCCCAGGCTGGTGTTGCCGGGCAGGCTGGGGCTGGTGGCTCCCAGGCTGCCGGCCGACAGGTCCTGCTTGCGGTGTTCGTAGCGCGCCAGCACGTTGAGCCGGTCGGCATGGGCCGGACGCCAAGCCAGGCCCAACTGCTCGCGCCGGGTCTGGTTGCCGCTGCCGGTGCGGGCATCGGCAGTGTCCGTCCAGAGCATGCGAGCCAGGAGCACCAGGTCGTCATGGATGCGGGCGGATCCGGCGAGGCTGTACAGCCAGCTTTCGGTGGTGCCAGCTTCCCGGCGCTCGACGGCGCTGGAGAAGCGGTAGCCGTCGCGCGTCCAGTCGGCGCCGACGTTCATGGACGTCGCATTGGTGCTGAGCAGACTGCCGGCCCCCGGTGCACTGCTGAGCACCTGCACCCGCTCCAGCCCGGCAAGCACGCGCCAATGCTCCCCCAGCTGGAAGCTCTGACGCAGGCCCGAAGCGTTCTGGGCGGTGTTGTTGGACAAGACGCGCAATTCGTTGAAGGCCCTCGCTCCGGCGGCGTAGTTGCTTTCCACACCGACCACCGTGGCGCTTTGAACCTGGGCGCTGCCGACAGCGGGCAGGCCCGCCGGGCTGGTGGCGGCGCTGGCGGTGCTGGCCGCATGCTGGGCATAGACCCGGCTGCGGTCGGTCACCGCGTAGCTGCCGCCGACGGCTGCGCTCTGGCGGTCTTGCTGGTCGATGTTCTGCTCGAAGGTGACGTTGGCCTGCAGCCGGGGCAGGGACTCGGGCCGCACCACCACGCCCGCACGCAGGTTGGTCGTGCTGCTGCTGGCGATGGCGCCAGGCGCGGCCAGCACCGGGCTGCCCAGGGAGGCTGCGCCCGGCACGGTGCTGCCGGCAGCGCCACCGGCGGTGCCGAGGCCGCTGACCTGACCGGGCGAAAAGCTTCCTGCGGCGCCCGCGCTGCCCGGCAGCAGGGTGCTGACCGTGTTGCCGTGGCGCACGCCCAACTCGGCCGTCACGCTCTTGTTGAAGGCGTGCGACACCGATGCGCCCACGTTGCTGCGTTCCACGCTGGTGCCGGTGACCGGCTGGGGCACCGCCACGCTGCCCGCAGGCGGTGTGGCCAGCGCGCCTTGGTCGCGGGACAGCAAGGCATCCAACCGGAGGCGCGTTTGCGGGCTGACGGTGTATTCGGCGCTGGCAGTGCCCTCGGTGCGGCCCGCTGCGGCGGTGGCACCGAGGTTGTCGAAGTTGCGGTCGGTCTGGAGCACCTGGGCCTGCGCGCGCAAGGCTCCGGCGCCGTGCTGCACGGACAGGCGGGTGCCCTCCCCTGCCCCGCGCAGTTCGGTCTGGGAGCGTGCCACCTCGGCCGACACGGTGGTGCCAGCCCCCACACGGGCCAAGGCCGTGACGCCTTGCAGCTCGCGCGGGTTCTGGGGGTTGTCGTCGCGGGCTGCAGACACACCCAGCTGCAGGTTCTCCAGCACCTTGGCCTGCAGGTCGGTGCCCATGACCGGGTAGGTCGGACCGCCGGCTTCGAGCTCGTAGGTGATCCGGATGAACTGCGGGTTCAAGCCCGCGTCCAGCGTGGAAATGGGCTGGGCAAACTGCAGCCGGCGGGTGAAGGGCTCGAAGCTGTAGTCCTGGCCGCGCGTCAGCTGCCGGCGGGTGAGCACAAGCTGCGGCTGGTTGCGGTCGCGAACCAGCAGCTCAACCCGTTCGCTGCCCGGGCGGATAAGGCCGCTGACCGTGGTGAGGTTGTAGAAAGACAGGCCAGTGCCTGGAACTTCCTCCACCTGCTGGGTGGCATTGGTTTGCGCAAAGAACGAGCTGGTCCGAAAGCGCTCGTCTTCATAGCGGTGCTGCACACCGTTGAGTGAACGGCTGAACTGGCTGAGCTGGCGCACCTCGGGGCTGCTGGCGGTGTTGAAGTCGCCCAGCAGCAGGAAGCTGCGGTTCTTGTCGATGCGCACGTACAACTGGCCGCTGCTCTGGGCGTCAAAGCCGCGCACCGATCCGTCGCCGTACACGGGGTAGAACTCCTCGGGACGGATGTCGCGGAACAGGCGCTCTCGCGTGGTCTTGTCGGAGTCGAAAGCGGCGGTCAGCAGGTATTCGCCCTTCAAGGTGCCCTTGAAGAAAAAGGCGCTGCGACCGCTGAGGTTGCTGGAGCCGTCGAGGCTTCGCAGTTCGCGCTCGAAGGCGCTGCCCGCCTGAGGTTGCGACAGAGACAGCGGTCCGCGGCCATCCAGGCTGAACACGCCCTCCACGATGCCGATACCCTGCAGGGGTGACAGCGCTGGGGCAAAGCTCAGGGTCTGCGAGGCCTGCACCTGCCCGGCCTGCAGGCGGATGTTGAGCGGCCCCGGGTCGGTGGGCGGCTGAAGCTGCAACACCGCTTGCCCGCCGGTGACCAGCACCTGCAGGCCCGGTTCGTTGGGCCGCAGGTCTTCGGTGATCCAGCGGGCGCCCTGCACGTCCAGGGTGACCGTGGTGGGCGACAGGTAGGGCAGGCCAGCGGCGTCGGTCAGGCGCAGTTCGAGATCGGCCGCGCGCAGGGGGTTGGCCTGCAGAGGCGCGCGGGATTGCAGCTGCAGGCGCGCCAGATCGCCCGCGGACCAGAGCACGATGGTGCGGCTGTCGCGCGGTATGTCGAATTCATCATGGGCCTGCAGCCGCAGTTCGTTGCGGCCCGGCTGCAGGGACACGGCGATGTACTCCACCGCCTGGAGCTGCGCTTGCTCCTGCTTGGCGCGCTTGCCGACGCGCTG
>CAYVGD010000002.1:0-31449 GCA_964450095.1 uncultured Polaromonas sp. | reverse complement strand
CGCAGCACGTACTTGGGATTGCGCGCCAGCATGCGAACGCTGACTGCCTGCGGGTCCAGGCCGGCCATGAGATCGCCGTAGCGGCGGGCCCAGGCGTCGAAGGCGGCGCGGTCCAGGAACAGGTCACGCACAGGGTCTTGTCCGCCCGGCAAAAGGAAGCGGCTCAGCCGGCGCCAGAAAATGGTGTGGTCCACGCGGCCCGCAGCCAGCAGCGAGAGCACATCGTCGATCAGGGCCATGTCCTGCGGGCCCTCGGCCATCTCCAGCCCCAGCTTGGTCGACAGCTCATGGGTGAGTGCGGTCTCGAAGGCGCTTTTGTAGGTGTCCAGCGCGGCCAGCGCACTGTCTTGATCGCCGATGAGCGGCATCAGGGCCTGGCCCAGGCAAAACAGGTTCCAGTGCGCGACGCTGGGCTGGCGGTTGAAGGCGTAGCGTCCGCCCGTGTCAGAGTGGTTGCAGATGTGCCCGGGGTCGAAGGCGTCCAGGAACTGGAAGGGACCGTAGTCCAGGGTGAGGCCCAGGATGCTCATGTTGTCGGTGTTCATCACACCGTGGCAAAAGCCAACGGCCTGCCACTGCGCCAGAAGCCGGGCGGTGCGCTGGGTCACGGCTTCCAGCAGGGCAGCGAAGGGGCGGGACGCCTCGCGGCACTCGGGATAGAAACGGTCGATGACGTGTTCCGCCAGCCGCTGCAACTGCCCGGGTTGGCCGGTGTAGCTGAAGTGCTCGAAGTGGCCAAAGCGCAGGAAGCTGGGCGCAGTGCGCGTGACAACGGCCGCCGTCTCTATTTCCTCGCGCCTGACCGGCGCGGGCGATCCAGCCAGGCACAGCGCGCGGGTGGTCGGTATGCCCAGGCCGTGCATGGCCTCCGAGCACAGGTACTCGCGGATGGAAGACCGCAGCACCGCCCGGCCGTCGCCCATGCGCGAATACGGTGTCCGCCCGGCACCCTTGAGCTGGAGCTCGATGGGCCCTTGCGGTGTGTCGATTTCGCCCAGCAGCAAGGCCCGGCCGTCCCCCAGTTGCCCGGCCCAGTGGCCGAACTGGTGGCCGCTGTAAACCGAGGCCCGCGGCTCGCTGCCTTCGAGCACGCCCGAGCCCGAAAACACCGCCAGCGCTTCCTCGGAGGCCAGCCAATGGGCGTCCAGGCCCAGTTCGCTGCAAAGCGCGTGGTTGCGGTCAATCCAGTGCGGCTCGGGCAGTGTCTGGGGAGGCAGGGCGGTGTAGTAGCCCGGCCCCAGGGCCCCGAGTGCGGGCCTGAAGCTGGGCCGGGCGCCCGCGGTGGGCGGCCCGGGCTGGTGGGTGGCGTGCGCGGCGTAAGGCATCGGACGGATTGTCCCGCAGGGCAGCCAGCCCCGGTAGGCGGGCTGCGATGTCGCACGGGTGTCAGGGGCAATCCCCATGTGCGGGCGGCCTGCGGGCGTGCATCATGCGCTCAGCGCCTGAGCTGCCCGGCCCAGGCCACCCCCACCTTCACACCCCTTGCCCAGAGAGTCACTCATGCTCGGATTGATGCAGAGCCAGCCCCTTCTGATTTCTTCGCTGATCGAGTTCGCGGAGCGCCACCACGCCGACGCCGAGATCGTCTCGCGCCGGGTCGAGGGCGACATCCACCGCTACACCTACCGCGACGCTGCCCAGCGCGCCCGGCAGGTGGCGCAGTCGCTCGATGCCTTGGGCCTGGCCTTCAGCGATCGGGTGGCCACGCTCGCCTGGAACGGCTATCGCCACTTTGAGCTGTACTTCGGCGTCAGCGGTTCGGGGCGGGTGCTGCACACCATCAACCCACGCCTGCTGCCCGAGCAGATCGCCTGGATCGCCAACCATGCGGACGACCAGGTGCTGTGCTTCGACCTGAGCTTTCTGCCCGTCGTGCAGGCCATTCACGCCAAGTGCCCGGGCATCCGGCACTACATCGCCCTGTGCGACGCCGACCGGCTGCCCCAGGACACGGGCATCCCGGGTCTGCGCAGCTACGAGGCATGGATCGCCGGGCAGAACGGCAACTACCGCTGGCCCAGCTTCGACGAAAACAGCGCCTCCAGCATGTGCTACACCTCCGGCACCACCGGCAACCCCAAGGGCGCGCTCTACAGCCACCGCTCGACCATCTTGCATGCCTACGCCTCGGCGCTGCCGGATGTCATGGGGCTGTCCGCACGCGACGTGGTGCTGCCGGTGGTTCCCATGTTCCACGTGAACGCCTGGGGCATCCCTTATTCCGCCTCGCTCACTGGCGCCAAGCTGGTGCTGCCCGGTCCGGCGCTGGACGGCAAGTCGGTGTACGAGCTGATCGAGGCCGAGCAAGTCACCTACGCCGCGGGCGTGCCCACGGTGTGGCAGATGCTGCTGGGCCACATGAAGCCCGCGGGCTTGAAGTTCTCCAGCCTCAAGCGCACCGTGATTGGCGGCTCGGCCTGCCCGCCGGCAATGATCAACGCCTTTCGCGACGACTACGGCGTGGAGGTGCTGCACGCCTGGGGCATGACCGAAATGAGCCCCCTGGGCACCGTGTGCACGCTCAAGAACAAGCACGAACTGCTGGGCGTGGACGAGCGCATGAAGATCCGGCTGAAGCAGGGGCGGGCCATCTATGGCGTGGACCTCAAGATCGTGGGCGACGACGGCGGGGAACTGCCCTGGGATGGCAAGACCTTCGGCAACCTCATGGTGCGCGGGCCTTGGGTGGTGCGGGAGTACTTCAAGGGCGAGGGCGGCGATCCGCTGCAGGACGGCTGGTTCCCCACCGGGGACGTGGCCACCATCGACGCCGACGGCTACATGCAGATCACCGACCGCAGCAAGGACGTGATCAAGTCCGGCGGCGAATGGATCAGCTCCATCGACGTTGAGAACCTCGCCGTCGCCCACCCGGCAGTCGCGATGGCCGCCTGCATCGGCATGCCGCATCCCAAATGGGACGAGCGCCCCATCCTGGTGGTGGTGAAGAAGCCCGGCGCCGAGCTCGGCCGCGAGGAGATGCTGGCTTTCTACGAGGGCAAGCTCGCCAAGTGGCAACTGCCCGATGACGTGGTCTTCGTGGACGCCATTCCCCTGGGTGCCACCGGCAAGATGCTCAAGACCCGGCTGCGCGAGATGCTCAAGGACTATCGCCTTCCATCGGCCTGATCCGTGCCGCCAGGCCGCATGGCGCCAAGGTCGAGTGAAATTGTGGGCAACTGTTACAAGGCGTAAGATCAAAGCTTGACCACCAGACGGACCCTTCCGTGTCACCGGGGCACGGGCGCAGTGCGCATGACGCTTGACGACCTGAAGATCACATTCGGCAACCTCCGCCAGACCTGGCCGGAGGGCTGGCCGGGCCTGCCGCGCGTGCTGCACAGCTGCCTGGCACGCCTGGGTCATGGCGCCGCCCGCCCTTCAGCGGCAGACCGCCGCATCCTTGGCTGCATGGAGGAACTGGCTGCACTCATTGAGTCCGACGGCCAGCAGCGCAGCATGCAAGGCCTGGAGCCTGCGTACCACAACCGCCTGCACATGGCCGACACGCTGGTGGCGCTCACCGTGCTGCTTCTGGAGAGCCGGCGCGACGAGCCCAAGCGCGCCGCGGCCGGCCCCAGCCATGCCGAATGGCTGGCCATGCTGGCCATGCTGGGACACGACTACCTGCACGACGGCACCATCAACCAGACCCCCAGCCAGCTGGAGCTGCGCTCGGCCGCGCACCTGGCGCCCCTCATGGAGCGCCACGCGCTGGCCGAGGCAGACCGGGCCCAGGTGCGTGAATTCATTTTGCTGACCGATCCCACCCGGGTCGCGGCCACGCACCAGAAGGTGGCCGACCGGCGGTTTGCCGTGTCCGACCCCGACTGCCTGGCCGTGTTGCTGCAGGAGGCGGACATCCTGGCCAGCAGCCTGCCCGAGCCAGGGCTTGAACTCACACGACAACTTGCCCAGGAGTGGCACCGGGTTGATCCCCAGCGGGCCCGCCAGGTGCTCACCAACGCAGGCCGCCAGGGCTTCCTGCGCTTTGGCGCCCTGTTCTCCAGCCCGGCCAGCCAGCGCCTGGGCCTGGGCCGCGTGCGCACCCAGCAGCTGCAGGCCCTGGAAGCTGCCGCAGCGGTGGCTGCCTGAAGGCGCGCGCTTTTCGCATGTTCAAGCCGCCGCCGCGCGACCCGAATTCCCGCACCCCGCGCGTGGACGCGGCCGAGCGCTACTTCATTTCGCCCAACGCCAAGCCGGTGGGCTATGTGCTGTCGGACCTGGCCAAGCGACTGGAAAACGAGCTGGCCGATGCGATCGACCTGCTGCGCGCCAACGGCATCGAGCCGCCTTCCAACAGCGAGCAGGACGCAGCGCCAGGCCACGCGCCGGCGCCTGAGCGCGCCCCGGCGCGGCGCTCCATCTTCTCGGCACCCGCCGCCGATGCGGCTGCGCCGGCAGCCGCCCCGGTGGCGCGCCCGCCGGCCATCAAGCCCAGCACGGCTCCAGTGAACGCCGGGGAGACGGTGGAATACCGGGACGGCCAGGTGCTGTTCAACAAGGGCGACGCCGCCGGGCACCTGGCCATCATCACCGAAGGCCAGGTGGAGGTGTTCGACCCGGCCGACGGGCGTGTGCTGGCCACTTTGGGCAAAGGCGCATCCTTCGGCGAGATGGCCATTCTGGAAGGCGGGGTGCGTGGCGCCTCGGTGCGCGCGCTGGGCAGCGCCAAATGCATCGAGATCCGCACCGAGCCGTTGCGGGCCATCCTCAAGGCCGACACCGGCCTGCTCGTGCCCACCATCGAGGGGCTGCTGCTGCAGCAAAGCATGGCCAACTACCTCACGCGGCTGGTGGCCAAGCCTGAGGCCAACCTGGTCTACGAGATCCTGGGCGATGAAAACCTCAACTCGGTGCAACTGCAGCGCAAGCTCAACGAGGCCTACGCCAACCCCAACGCTCACGGCCTGGGCGCCGAGCAGCTGATGTACCTGAAGCTTCAGGCCACCGACCGGCTGCAGACCAGCCTGTACCGCGCGGGTCGCATGCTGGGCAGCCCCAGCCAGCCGCCCGATGGCGAGGCCTTTGTGCTCGTCGAAGGCGCCGTCGAGGCGCGCGTGGCCGGCCGTTCGATCCGCCTGCGGCACGGCAGCGTGCTGGGCCTGGCCGAAGGCATCACCGGAACGCCCTTCAACTGGTCGCTCATCGCCCTGGAAGACGTGACAGTCAAGCTCATTCCCATGGACCGGGTGCTGCGCGATCTCGACCGCGCCAACTCCGGCATCGGCGGCATCGTGCGCTACACCACCTCGCGCATCCTCGAGCTTCAGCGCTCCCTGGCCGGCCAAGAAGCCGGTTGATCGCCTGCGGCGACGGCGCCGCTCTCCCATCCTCACATCCGACCTCCGGGGCTTCACTCCACCCCGGAGTGGCAGTGCCCATGCGCCTTTCTGGCACAGCGACTGTTTTCTGAAGCATTGTTTTCATGAACCTGAAGTGGGTTTATGTAAGAAATAATGACTTGTCTGGGTAATGACAGTTTGTTACAAACAAGGGCTGAGTTGATAAAAGTTGTTTACCGTTTTGCCCCAGGCTTCTGACCTCCCAACGATGGCCCGAGCCTTGCGGGCGAACCCGGCCTGCCGTGCGTTTCGGGCCGAACGGGAGCCTTTCGACGGGCGCCGGCAGTTTCCATGCCTCTGAGGTTCACCGAACAAGACCTTCTGCAGCCCACGCCCGTGAATCCCTTGCAACCACCCAGCGACCTGCTGCAGGCCATCGCCACCGAACTGGCCTTCGTGGAAGTCAGCAGCGCCTCCAGCCTGGAGCAAATCGCCCAGGCCGTGGCCCAACTCGCCCGCAGCGCCGGACCGGGCGCCAGCACCGAGCTGGCGGCCGAATTGGGCTGGTTCGAGAGCGCGCCACGGGCCGAGTGGGCCGCCAGCGAGGCCTTGCCAGCGCAGGCCGCGCAGCAACTGCACCAGTGGTACGAACGCCTGGAGGCCGCCTGGCGCAGCTTCGAGGCAGAGGCCGCATCGGCCCGTGCGCCCGAGCCGGTGTTGGTGCTCAAGGTGGCGGAAGACGCCGAGTTGCTGCACGAGTTCTGCAGCGAAGGGCGCGAGTTGCTGCAGCACATCGAAGACGGCGTTCTGGTCCTGGAGGAGCAGCCCCAGCACATGGACACGCTCAACCAGGTGTTCCGCGCTTTTCACACCTTCAAGGGCGGTGCCGGTTTCTTGAGCCTGGAGCCCATCAAGAATCTCGCGCATGAGCTGGAGTCGCTCCTGGACTCGGCACGCCGGGGGAGCCTTCGCATCGACCGGCGCATGATCGAACTCATCCTGGCCGGCGGCGACACCCTGCGCCGTTTTGTGAACCAGATCAGTGAACACCTGGCTGCGGGCGCAGGCGCGCCGCTGACGCCGATCGCCACCACCGAGCTGATCGCCCGGGTGCAAGCGTGTCTGCGCGGCGAGCCCGATCCACATCCCGCCGCCGTCCCCGGGGACCCAGGCCATGGCGGCAGCCACACCATCCCGCAGCCCGCCATGGCACTGGCAGCCGAGACCATGGCGCCGGCACAGCCGGAACCCCCCTTGAACAGGGAAGCCAGCGCCGCCATGGCGGCCTCTCTTGAAGGCACCCCGGTATCACCCCCGCCCGCCGCTCTGGTGCCCGACGCGGCCGGCGGTGCAGGCAATGCCCCACACGGCTTGCAGGCCATGCAGGACCGGCAGGACGCGAGCGATGCGGCCACACCCGCAGGGCTGCAATCGGCAGGGCCCACGGAGACCGCACCAACCCGTGCCGCCAAGCCATCCCAGCCGCCTCGCGCGAGTGCGTCGGACCCTTTGCCGAACTACGTGCGGCTGGACACCGAAAAGATCGATGCGCTGGTCGACCTGGTGGGCGAGCTGCTCATCGCGCAGTCCATGGTGGTGCAGCACCCCGAAGTGATGCGGCTGGAGGACCGCGAGCTCTCTCGTCACCTGCGCCAACTCGCGCGCATCACCTCCGACCTGCAGCACAACGCGATGTCGCTGCGCATGGTGCCGGTCCGCGGGGCCTTTCAGAAGATGAACCGCCTCGTGCCGGCCCTCTCGCCCAGCCTGGGCAAGCAAGTGCAGCTGCAACTGGTGGGCGAGGAGATCGAGCTGGACCGCAACATCGTCGAGCAGCTGTCCGACCCGCTGGTGCACATGGTGCGCAACTGCCTGGACCACGGCATTGAAAGCCCGCAGGAACGCACAGCCAGCGGCAAGCCGGCGCAGGGCACGGTTCGGCTGGAGGCCATGCACCAGGGCGGAGGCATCGTCATCCGCATCAGCGACGACGGGCGCGGCATGGACCCTGCACGCATCCTGGCCAAGGCCATGGAGCGCGGCCTGGTCGGGCCCGACTTTTCGGGCAACGACAAGGACATCTTCGACCTGATCTTCGCGCCAGGCTTTTCCACCGCCGAACAGGTGACCGACATTTCCGGCCGCGGCGTGGGCATGGACGTGGTGCGCTCGAGCATCTCCCGGCTGCGCGGCCGCACCGAGGTGCAGTCCGCGCCGGGGCAGGGCTCGAGCTTTACCATTTTCCTGCCGCTGACGCTGGCGATCATCGACGGCATGCTGGTGCGCGTCGGCAGCGCGCGCTTCATCATCCCGACCCTGTCCATCCGGGAGTCCTTCCGCCCGCGCCCGGGCCAGGTGTCTACCGTGCAAGGGCAGGGTGAACTGGTCAGCGTGCGCGGCAGGTTGATCCCGCTGCTGCGCTTGGCGCGCCAGTTGGGGCTGGAAGGCGCGCTCGAAGACCCCACCCAGGGCCTGCTGGTGGTCACCCAAGCGGGCGCCCATGTGTACGCCTTCCTGGTGGACGAGCTCATCGGCAAGAAGGAAGTGGTGATCAAGTCGCTGGGCGAGGCCTTCAGGCACCTCAGTGGCCTGTCGGGTGCGGCCATCCTGGGCGACGGCCAACCCACGCTCATCCTGGACCCCGACGCGCTCGGCCGGGGCCTGGGGCCGTCCGTATCCCTGCATTCCGGAACATGAACCCCGTGCAAGACCGACCCCATCCCGAATCCCTGCCCGCGGCAGGCAAGTACCTCAGCTTCAGCCTCGGGCGCGAGATGTTCGCCATACCGGTGCTCAAGGTGCGGGAGATCATGCGCATCTGCCCGATCACCCCGGTGCCCAAGACACCGCTGCACATCCAGGGCGTGATCAACCTGCGCGGCAAGATCGTGCCGGTGATCGACCTGCGCACGCGCTTTCGCATGCCTGCGAGCCCGAACCGAGAGCGGCTTTGCATCATCGTCGTGCAGTACCAGGGCACCGACGAAGCGCTGCATCTCATGGGCATGGTGGTGGACGTGGTCGACGAGGTCATTCACCTCGCGACCGACCAGTTGCGTCCCACGCCCGACTTCGGCGCGGCGCTCGACACCCGCTTCATCACCGGCATGGCCGAAGCCCGGGGCCGGGTCAAGACCCTGCTGGACCTGGACAAGCTGCTCTCCGCCGACGGCGAGGTCATGGGCCCGTCCCCGTCCAGCGAGCCGATCGCAACTGCCTGAACCCCATTGCATCCCCCCCGAAAGACCTTTCCCCATGCGCGACATCAAACGATTCATCCAGGTCATCAGCCTGCTGTTCACCCTGTCCATCCTGGTCACCGCGGTGGTGACCCTGCTGGCGCTGGAGCGGCAGCGGATCAATGGCGAGGCCTACCACCGCATCATCTCCAGCAAGGACCTGGTGGCCGACATCCTGCCGCCGCCGTTGTACGTGATTGAAAGCCACCTGCTGGTGGCGCGCGCCCTGCGCGAATCCGACCTGGACGAGGTGCGCAAGTTCGGCGAGCGGCTGCAAAGCCTGCGAAAGGACTACGAGCAGCGCCGCCAGAACTGGCTCAAGGACCCGTTCATCTCGCCCGAACTGCGCGACCTCGTCACCCGGGAATCGCACCAGCACGTGGAAAGGTTTTACACGCAGGCAGTCGATGACCTGCTGCCCAAGCGCCAGGCAGAACTCGAGCTCGAACGCGTGGCCGCGCCCGCCGACCAGCAGCTGGCGGCGCGCGCCGCCGTCAACGGCGCTTACGCCGCCGTGAGCGCAAGCTACCTGGCCCACCGGGAGGTGATCGACCGCACCGTGACCCAGGCGCTCAAGAAAGCCGAGCTCGACAACCGCGCCGCCGACGACGCCCGCGCCGGCGCCCTCTGGACGGCGGCCGCCACCACGCTGGCGGTGGTTACGCTCTTTCTGGGCCTCTTCATCTGGATCACCCGACAGGCCATGGCGCCGTTTCGCCACACCAGCCGCGAACTCGGTGAAGGCGCAGAGCGCTCCTATGTGGCTTCCTCCCAGGTGGCCTCGGCCAGCCAGCGCCTGGCCGAAGGCGCCAGCGAACAGGCCGCAGCCGTGGAGGAGACCAGCGCATCGCTGGAAGAGATCTCCAGCATGATCCACTCCACCGCCAACAACGCCGCCCAGGCCAAGACGCTTTCCAGCGACACCCAGGGTGCCGCGCGCCAGGGGGCAGCCAGCATGGAGGAGATGACCGCCGCCATGGTCTCCATCGAGCAGTCCAGCGCCGAAGTGGCCAAGATCGTCAAGAGCATCGACGAGATCGCTTTCCAGACCAACATCCTCGCGCTCAACGCCGCGGTGGAAGCCGCACGTGCTGGCGAAGCCGGCGCAGGATTTGCGGTCGTGGCAGAGGAAGTGCGCTCGCTCGCGCAGCGCAGCGCCGCCGCCGCGCAGGAGACGGCCACCAAGATCGAGGCAGCGATCGCCAACAGCCGCAAGGGCTCGCAGAGCCTGTCCAAGGTCGGGGAGTCGCTGTCGCACATCGTGGCCAAGGCCCAGCAGACCGACGCGCTGGTGGCCGACATCGCCATGGCCGCGCGCGAACAGTCGCAGGGCATCGAGCACATCGGTACCGCCATCGACCAGATGACCAAGGTCACCCAGGCCACTGCCAGCAACGCCGAGGAAATCGCCCATGCGGCAGAGCAGCTCAGCGCGCAGGCCGAAACCAACCGCGAGCTCATGAAGACGCTGGCCCGCTTCCTGGCCAGCCACGAACTGCAGGCTGCGGGCGCAGCCCCTGCGCCGCTGGCTGCGGCCGGCAAGTCCCTGCGGCGCAAGGCGGCCCAGCCGCCCGAGCCCACGCGCAAACTGGGCACGCCCGCGCCCAAGCTGGCCTCGCCGCAGAAGTCGGCCTCGCCCGATGACCATTTCCATGACGCCTGAGTCATGAGCGCCGAGGCCGAAGCCTTCCGGCCGCCCGCGCCGGCCCAGGCGAGCCTGTCCGCCCAGGCCTACAAGCGCCTGACCCAGCTGATATACCGCGCCAGCCGGATTCACCTGGGCCCGGCCAAGCAGCCGCTGCTGACCGGCCGGCTCGGTCGCCGGGTGCGTGAGTTGGGCCTGACCGACTTCGATGCCTACTGCGACCTGCTGCAGGAAGGGCGCAACAGCGAAGAAATGGGTCTGGTGCTGGACCTGATCTCCACGAATCACACGCATTTCTTCAGGGAGCGGACGCACTTCGAGCTGCTGGTCAACCACGTGCTGCCCGCACTCTTCGAACGCGAGCCGCAGGCCAGGAAAGGCCTGCGCTGCTGGTCGGCCGCCTGCTCATCGGGCGAGGAGGTGTTCACCCTGGCCATCGCGCTGGCCGAGTACGCCCGCAGCCAGCAGCCGCTCGAGTGGCACATTCACGGCAGCGACCTCTCGCAGCGCATGCTGGCCGCGGCCCGCGAGGCCATCTACGACCGCAGCAAGCTCAACCTGCCTGCCCCCGAATTCTTGTCGCGTTATTTCCAGCTCGGCTCCGGGCCCTTCCTGGGCAAGGCGCGGGTGCGCGAAGAACTGCGCCGGCGCACCAGCTTCGAGCACGTGAACCTGTTCGACGGTCGCTATCCGGTGCCTGCGCAGCAGCATGTGATCTTCTGCCGCAACGCGCTGATCTACTTTGACAAACCTTCACAGGAAGCCCTGGTGGCCCGGCTGCACGAGCATCTGGCCACCGGAGGCGTGCTCATCATCGGACACTCCGAGTCGCTGCTGAACATCCAGCATCCGCTCCTGCCGCTGGGCAACGGCCTGTACCAGCGCACGCGCTGAAGGGCGCGGCAACTTCCAAACCGCGAGAACACATGAGCCTGAACGCCAAGATCCGTGTGCTGGTGATCGACGACTCCGCCATGGTGCGGCACGTGATCACCGACACGCTCAACGCCGACCCGGAGATCGAGGTGGTGGGCGTGGCCAACGACCCGCTGATCGCCATCGAGAAAATGCCCAGGCTGCTGCCCGACGTGCTGACGCTGGACATGGAGATGCCCCGCATGGACGGGCTGACCTTCCTGCGCAAGCTCAAGGCCGAGGGCTCGCGCATCCCTGTGGTCGTGATCAGTTCCCTCACGCAGCATGGCTCCCAGGCGGCGCTGGCTGCGCTGGAGGCCGGCGCCATCGACGTGCTGGGCAAGCCCGATGGCAGCACCTCGGTCGGTGCGCTGGCGCCGCGCCTGGCCTTTCATGTGAAGGCGGCCGCGCGCGCGCGGCGCAGGTCAGCGCTCCCGGCGCTGCCTGCGGCAGCGCGTGCGGATGCAGCTCCCGCCTCTCCTGCGACCGCGGCGGGGTCTGGCGCGGCGGCGCGGGCTGGGGGCACCGGCTCGGCCATCCTGCCGGCCGCAGCCCAGTCCGCACAGGAGGTGGGCGCCGGCACGGTGGGCGGTGGCTGGCGGGCCAGGGGGCTGTTCGATCGCAGGCTCATCATGGTCGGCTCCTCCACCGGCGGGGTCGAGGCCCTGCGCTTTTTGCTGCCCTCGCTGCCCGAGGGCTTGCCCCCCATCGCCGTGGTGCAGCACATTCCGGCGCATTTTTCCAAGGCCGTGGCCGACCGCATCAACGACCTGGCTCCCTACGAGGTGCGCGAGGCGGTGGACGACGAGCCGCTCACCCCGGGGCTGTGCCTGATCGCGCCGGGCAACTTCCACATGGCCATCGTCAACCGCGGCGGCTACCGCACGCGGCTGACGCAATCGCCCCCGGTGCATCACTGCCGGCCTGCGGTGGACATTCTGTTCCGCTCCGGCGCCGAGGTGGCGGGCTCGCACGCGCTGGCTGTGCTCCTCACCGGCATGGGCAGCGACGGTGCCCTGGGCATGCAGTTCGTCAAGCGCGCCGGCGGCCGGACGCTGGCCGAGCACGAGGACAGCTGCGTCGTCTACGGCATGCCCCGCGCCGCAGTGCAACTGGGCGTGGTCGACCACTCGGTGCGGCTTGCCGAGATGCCGGGCGCCATGCTGCAGGCCGTGGATGCGCTCCCCGCTTGAGCGCCGGTCACACCCGCAAGCCAGCGGAAGTCGGCTTGGCGCTTGGCCGCATCTGCGCAGGGCTGATGATGCGCCGCGGCGGCTCCATGCGCCGACTGCCTGCTGCCCGCGCCTTGGCTCGGCCGAATGGTGCAGGTTGCGATCGAGTTCCAGGCTTTTCAGGTGCAGCGAAGTCCGCCATGCCGGCCCCTCGGCGGTCGGACTCCATTCAGCCGCCTGTGTTACAAATTACTGAGACATTTGCTCACACATTCAGGCGCTGCCGGGGCGGGCTCGAGTGACAAGACTCGACGCACCATCTGGCAGCCCACCGACATCGACCCATGGTCCCTGACAACACCAACGCCTCGATCACGCCGCGCACCGATGCGGCAGAGCGCTTCTTCCATGAACCGGGCCGCCAGCCTGTGGGTTTCGTCACCTCGGGCGTGGCCCGGGTGCTGGAGGTCGAGCTGGCCCGGGCGCTGGCGCAGCTCCAGCAGCACGGCGTGCAGCCGCCGGCGCCACTGGATGCGCGCACCCACGCGCTGCTGCAGACCGTGCGCAAGCCCACCGCGTCCATCTTCCGTGCGCCCTCCAACGTGCCCAGCGCCGGGTCACCGGTGATCGCCCCCCAAAAAACGCAAGTCAAGCTGCTGCCTGCAACGCTGGCCACCGAAAGCCTGGGCGCCACCCAGCGCTATGAAGACGGCGCCGTGCTGTACCGGCGCGGCGAGCGGGGGGAGAACGTCTACATCCTGCTCTACGGTGAACTGCGGGTGTCGCAACTCGACGATGGCAGCGCAGAGCGGGTGGTTGGCGCGGGCCATGTCTTCGGCGAGCAAGCGCTCTTTGAGGAGGGCGTGCACATCGAGACGCTGCATGCCGTCGGCCAAGCGGTCTGCCTGCTCATTCCCGCGGCGCCGCTGCGCGCCCAGTTGGCTGGCGACACCAGCCTGTTGCCCGGCCTTTTGATGTCGCTGTCCCTGCAGTACCGAATGGTGGCCGAGATCGCCGGCCGCCTGGCCGCAGGTGTCGTGCCCAGCAAGTACGAACTGCTGGGTCAGAAATCGCTCACCGGGCCGGAGTTGCAGCGCGCCGTGGTGGATGCACGCAACGGCGAAGGCGGCATGCACAACGCGCAGTTGCTGTGCCTGCAGCTGCAAACCTCCGAGCACCTGCCCACCCGGCTGCTGCGCGCGGGCATGAGCCTGGGCAAGCCCGGTGAGGAAGACCACCTGGGCCTGGGCGTCATGCTGGTCAACGGCAAGGCGCAGGTGCGCATCGGGGAGCACCTGGTGCAGCTCGGGCAGGGCAGCGTGGTGGGTGTGGCCGAGGGCTTGACCGGACAGCCCTTCGGCTGGCATTTCTCGGCCATGCAGGACATCAACGCACGGGTGTTCTCCATCGACCGGGCGCTTCAGCGCCTGGAGCGCGCCGACCCGACGCTGCGGGCGCTGGCCTCGCACTGGAGCGCCTTCATCCTCGAGCGCCAGCGCGTCGCCTGAGCCAGGCGGCCCGGCTGCCGCAGAGTTGGGGACAATCCGCGCATCCCAGCTGCGTTGCCCTCATGGAGTTTCTTGCCGTTTCCCTGCTCAATGGCCTGAGCTATGGCCTGCTGCTGTTCATGCTCAGCAGCGGCCTGACCCTGATCTTCAGCATGATGGGCGTGCTCAATTTCGCCCACGCCGCGTTTTACATGCTGGGTGCCTACCTGGGGTACGCCCTGAGCCAGGGCCTGGGTTTCTGGGCCGCGCTGCTGCTGGCCCCGCTGCTGGCGGGCCTGCTGGGCGGTGTGTTCCAGGCCGGGGTGCTGCGGCGGGTACAAGCCCAGGGGCATGTGCCCGAACTGCTGGTGACCTTCGGCCTGAGCCTGGTGCTGCACGAAGCGGTCAAGCTCGTGTGGGGCAGCGCCCCCGTCGACTACCGCGTGCCCGCAGGTCTGCAGGGTGCACTTTTTGAACTGTACGGCATGCAATTTCCGCTTTACCGCGGCTTCATCATGGCCGTGGCCCTGGCCGTGCTGCTGGCGCTGTGGCTTGCGCTCAAGCGCTCGCGCCTGGGTCTGGTGGTGCAGGCGGCCCTGAACCATCCGCAGACGGTGCAGTCCCTGGGCCACGACGTGCCGCGCATCTTCACAGGCGTGTTTGCCGTGGGCTCGGGCCTGGCCGCGCTGGCTGGGGTGCTGGGCGGCAATGCCCTCGTCACCGAGCCCGGCATGGCCGCCAGCATCGGCTCGGTGCTGTTCGTGCTCATCGTGGTGGGCGGCATGGGGTCGCTGTCTGGCGCACTGCTGGCCTCGCTCCTGGTGGGCCTCCTGCAGACCCTCGCCGTGGGCCTGGACCAGAGCCTGGCCGCGCTCCTGGGCCTGGGGGAGCCGCTGGGCGCGGTGCGCCTGAGCCAGCTGGCGCCGGTGCTGCCGTTCGCGCTGCTGGTGGCGGTGCTCGCATGGCGCCCGCGGGGCCTGTTGGGGCGCCGCGAATGAGGCTGCTGCTTTCGCTGCCGGCCTGGCTGCACTGGGCGGCCTTTGCCGCGCTTCTGGCGGCGCTGCCCTGGCTGGCTGACAGCCGGTTTGCGCTCGGGCTGCTCAGCCAGATGGGCGTGGCCATGATCCTGTGCCTGAGCTACTGGCTGCTCATGGGGCAGGGCGGGTTGCTGAGTTTTGGCCATGCGCTGTTTGCCGGCGCGGGGGCCTTTGCGTGCATGCACCTGCTGCGCGGCGTGGCCTCTGGCTGGCCCTTGCCGGTGAGTCTCTTGCCCCTGGCCGGCGGGCTGGCCGCCGCATTGCTGGCACTGCCGCTGGGCTGGCTGTCCACCCGCCAGGGCTCCACCGCCTTTGCCATGATCACCCTGGGCCTGGGCGAGCTGGCCTGGGCCCTGGCGCTGATGTTCCCGCAGTGGTTCGGCGGGGAGGCCGGCATCACCGGCAACCGCACCGCCGGACCGGCGCCCTGGGGCTGGAGCCTGGGGCCGGGCTGGCAGATGTACGCGCTGGTGGCGGCCTACACCCTGGCCTCGGCACTGGCGATTCACGGCTACACACGCACCACCGCCGGTCGGCTGCTGAACGCGGTGCGCGACAACCCGCTGCGGGCGGGTTTCATCGGCCACGACCCCCGGCAGGTGCGGCATCTGGCCTTCGTGGTGGCGTCTTTTTTTGCGGGCATCTCCGGTGCGCTGGGTGCGCTGCTGTTCGAGATCGTGAGCCCTGAGCTCCTGGGCAGCCAGCGCTCGGCGGCGGTGCTGGTCTACACCGTGCTCGCGGGCGTGGGCTTTTTCCTGGGGCCGCTGCTGGGGGGCGTGTTCATGGTGCTGGGCTCGGTGCTCCTGTCGGACTGGACGCCGGCCTGGCTGCTCTACCTCGGCACGGCCTTTCTGGCGGTGCTGCTGCTGGCGCCGGGCGGCGTGGCCGGCTGGCTGATGGCCCCTCACGCGGCAGGCCCTGTGGCACCCCTGGCCCACCGGCTGGCACGCCTGGGCTGTGCGCTGCTGGCCCTGCTGGGCTACACCGCGGCGGTCGAGATGGCCTACCAGTGGCGGCTGGCCGACACACTGGGTGCGCAACGCCCGTGGCTGGGCCTTGTGCTGGATGCCGCCTCCTCGGGCCACTGGGCACTGGCGGTCGCGGCGCTGTCGGTGGGCGGCTGGGGCTGGTGGCTGCTGCGCACCACTGAAAAGGGCGCGGCATGAGCGCTTCGCTGGAGATCGTGGGGGTGAGCAAGCGCCTGGGCGGCAGCGCCATCCTGCGGGACGTGAGCCTGTCGGTGCGGCCCGGGGAGCGCCTGGCGCTGGTGGGGCCCAACGGAGCGGGCAAGTCCACGCTGTTCAACCTCGTGAGCGGGCAGTTCGCACCCGACGCGGGGCAGGTGCACCTGGACGGGCGCAGCATCGGTGGCCGCTCGCCCCAAGCCATTCACCGCCTCGGGCTGGCACGCAGCTTCCAGATCACGCAGCTGTTTCACCGCCTGTCGGTGCTGGACAACCTGCGCTGCGCAAGCCTGGCCGCGCTGGGCCATGGCATCCACCCGTTTCGCCTGCTGTCGCGGCAGACGGCGGTTCATGCGCGCGCCCTGGAAATGGCCGAACGACTGGGCCTGGCGGCCCGCATGCAGGTGCCCGCAGGCGAGCTGAGTTACGCCGAGCAACGTGCGCTGGAGATGGGGCTGGCGCTGGCGGGCGCGCCCCGGATGCTGCTGCTGGACGAACCCACCGCCGGCATGAGCCGCAGTGAAACGAAGCAGGCCGTGCGCCTCATCCGCGAGCTCACCCAGGGTTGCACGCTGCTGCTGGTGGAGCACGACATGGGCGTGGTGTTCGAATTGGCCGACCGCGTGGCCGTGCTGCACCAGGGGCAGGTCATCGCCTGCGATGCGCCTGAGGCCATCCGCGCCGACCCACGGGTGCGCGAGGCCTACCTCGGCCAGGCCATGGCGGGGCAGGGCGCATGCTGACCGCCCTAAACCTGCGCGCAGGCTACGGCGCCACCGAGGTGCTGCGCGGCATCGCGCTGGACGTGGCGCCTGGCGAGATCGTGGCCGTGCTGGGCCGCAACGGCTCGGGCCGCAGCACCTTGGCGCGCGCGCTCATGGGTCTGGTGCCTGCCCGGGGCGAGCTGCGCTGGAAGGAGCGCAGCCTGCTCGGGCTGGGTGCGCACCAGGTCGCCCGCCTCGGGCTGGCTTACGTGCCCGAAAGCCGCGACGCGTTCGTGGGCCTGTCGGTCGAGCAAAACCTGCTGCTGGGGCTCAAGCCCGGTGCCCCGGTGCAACTGCTGGAGGAGGCCTACGCGCTCTTTGCAGCCCTGCACGGGCGCCGCCGCACCCAGGCGCAGCTGCTGTCGGGTGGTGAGCAGCAAATGCTGAGCCTGGCGCGTGCGCTCATGGGCCAGCCCGAGCTGCTCATCGTGGACGAACCCACCGAGGGGCTCGCGCCCCAGTTGGTGGAGACCGTGGCGCAGGCGCTGGCCGCGCTGCGCGGGCGCGGCGTGGGCGTGCTGCTCATCGAGCAAAAGCTCGCCATCGCGCTGCGCCTGGCGGACCGGGTGCTGCTCATGGGCCGGGGTGAGGTGGTCTTCTCCGGCGCGCCCGCAGAGCTGCAGTCGCAACAGGCGCTGCGGCAGGAGTGGCTTGAAAGCTGAGCCTGGGTTGGGCGGATGGTTCGGTCTCCTGGTTCTTCCCTGATGACCGGCAGCGTCGGTGTTTACCCGCAAATGCAGATTTCCGAGGGAGAACCACGACCCCGACGCACGGTTATGCGCACGCGTCAGCCCTAGAATCATCAGAGGAAAGCACGACCGTGCTCTTTTTTCGGAGACCACCCTGGGTAGGGCTCTGAGCCGCTGAAGAAGGAAGAACAAGGCATGACAGCGCATTACCAAGTGCACGGCGACGTGGCCGTCATCACCCTGGACAACCCGCCGGTCAACGGCCTGGGCCTGGCCACACGGGTCGCCTTCGCCCAGGGCCTGCAGCGCGCCGCTGACGATGCGGCGGTGCGCGCCATCGTCGTGACCGGCGCGGGCAAGGCGTTTTCAGGTGGCGCCGACATCAAGGAATTCGGCACACCCAAGGCCATCGCCGAGCCCAACCTCCTGAGCCTGATCCTGGCTTGCGAGAATTCGCCCAAGCCCGTGGTGGCAGCGCTGCACAGCGTGTGCATGGGTGGCGGGCTGGAACTGGCGCTCGGCTGCCATTACCGGATTGCTGCGCCGGGCTGCAAGGTGGCCCTGCCCGAGGTGAAGCTGGGTCTGATTCCCGGTGCGGGCGGCACCCAGCGCCTGCCACGCGCACTCGGCGTGGAGGCTGCGCTGAACATGATCGTCTCCGGCGAGCCGGTGACCTGCGAGCTGCTGGCGCAGGTGCCCGGCCAGAAACTGTTCCACCGCATCGCGTCGTCGGCCGCCACACTCCTGGACGAGGCCATGGCTCTGGCCCGCGAGATGGCCGACGTGCGGCCCCTGCCCAAGGTGCGTGACCTCCGGTGCACGCATCCCCAGGGCGATGCGTACTTCCAGTTCGCGCGCAACATGGCCAAGGCCATGGCCAAGAACTTCCCCGCCCCGGTGGAGTGCGTCAACGCCGTGGAGCACGCCACCACGAAAAAATTCGACGAGGGCATGGCGTTGGAGCGCCAGACCTTCCTCAACCTGATGTGGACGCCGGAGTGCCGCGCCCTGCGCCACATCTTCGCGGCCGAGCGCGCGGCCTCCAAGGTGCCTGATGTGCCGGAGGACACGCCCCGGGGCGCGATCGCGTCGGTGGCCGTGATCGGTGCGGGCACCATGGGCGGCGGCATTGCCATGAACTTCCTGAACGCCGGCATCCCAGTCACCTTGCTGGAGATGAAGCAGGAGGCGCTGGACAGGGGCGTGGCCACCCTGCGCAAGAACTACGAGGCGCAGGTCAAGAAAGGCAAGCTCAAGCCCGAGAAATACGAAGAGCGCATGGTGCGGCTCAAGACCACGCTCAGCTACGAGGACATTGCCCAGGCCGACCTGGTGATTGAGGCCGTGTTCGAGGACATGGGCGTCAAAGAGGCGGTGTTCAAGAAGCTCGACGAGGTGATGAAGCCCGGCGCCATCCTGGCGTCCAACACCTCCACGCTGGACCTGGACAAGATCGCCGGCTTCACGAAGCGTCCGCAGGACGTGGTCGGCATGCACTTCTTCAGCCCGGCCAACGTCATGAAGCTGCTGGAAGTGGTGCGCGGCAAGCACACCGGCAAGGACGTGCTGGCCACGGTCATGGCGCTGGGCAAAACCATCAAGAAGACGGCCGTGGTCTCCGGCGTCTGCGACGGCTTCATCGGCAACCGCATGATCGAGCAGTACGCCCGGCAGGCCGGCTTTCTGCTGGACGAGGGCTGCACGCCGGATCAGGTGGACCGGGCCATCGAGAAATTCGGCTTTGCCATGGGCCCCTTCCGCATGGGAGACCTGGCAGGCAACGACATCGGCTGGGCGATCCGCAAGCGCCGCTATGCCGAACACCCGGACATGCGCTACAGCAAGACCGCCGATTTGCTGTGCGAGTTGGGGCGATTCGGCCAGAAGACCGGCGCCGGCTGGTACGACTACCAGGCCGGCAAGCGCGACGCGCTCCCGAGCCCGTTGGTCAATGACATGATCGCCAAGCACCGCGCAGGCCTGGGGATCCAGCCGCGCAAGGTGAGCGACGAGGAGATCGTGCAGCGCCTGGTGTATGCGCTGGTGAACGAGGCGGCGCACATCCTGGAAGAAGGCATCGCTGCCCGCGCCGGCGACATCGACATGGTCTACCTCACCGGCTACGGCTTTCCGATCTGGCGGGGCGGCCCCATGATGTATGCCGACACCGTGGGGCTGTTCAATGTGACGCAGTCCATGCAGCGCTTTGCCCGCAACCCCCTGGACGACGCCAGCTTCTGGAAGCCCGCGCCCTTGCTGGCCCGCCTGGTGGCCGAAGGCAAGACCTTCAACAACGTCTGAAGCCCCACCGACAAGGAACCCTTCCCATGAGCCGAGCCGTCATCGTCTCCACCGCGCGCACACCCCTGGCCAAAAGCTGGAAGGGCGCTTTCAACATGACCCACGGCGCCACCCTCGGCGGCCACGCGGTGCGCGAGGCCCTGGCCCGCGCGGGCGTCGATCCCGGGCAGGTGGAAGACGTCATCATGGGCTGTGCCTTGCCCGAAGGCGCCACGGGCAACAACATCGCCCGGCAGATCGCGCTCATGGCCGACTGCCCGGTGGGCGTCTCAGGCATGACCGTCAACCGCTTTTGCTCCTCGGGCCTGCAGAGCATCGCACTGGCCGCGCAGCGCATCATCGCGGGCGAGGGCGAGGTGTACGTGGCCGGCGGTGTGGAAAGCATCTCCTGCGTGCAGCAAGAACTCAACCAGCACATGCTGCGCGACCCGGACCTGGACCGCAAGAAGCCCGAGATCTACTGGAGCATGCTGCAGACCGCCGAGCAGGTGGCCCAGCGCTACGGCATCACCCGTGACGCCATGGACGAGTACGGCGCCGCCAGCCAGCAAAAAGCCTGCGCCGCCCAGGCCGCCGGTCGCTTTGACGACGAGATCGCGCCCATCACCGTGACAGCGGGCATCGCCGACAAGGCGCTGGGCCTGGTCACCCGCCAGGTCACGGTCAGCCGCGACGAAGGCACGCGCGAGGGGACCACGCAAGAAGGCATCAGCGGCATCAAGCCTGCCATGCCAGGCGGGGTGGTCTCGGCCGGTAACGCCAGCCAGTTCAGCGACGGCGCCGGCGCCTGCGTGGTAGTGAGCGAAGACCTGGCGGCCCGCCAGAACCTCAAGCCCCTGGGGCGCTTCCTGGGCTTTGCCGTGGCAGGCTGCGAGCCCGACGAAATGGGCATCGGCCCCGTGTTTGCCGTGCCCAAGGTGCTGGACCGCCTGGGCCTGAAGGTGTCCGACATCGACCTGTGGGAGCTCAACGAGGCGTTTGCGGTGCAGGTGATGTACTGCCGCGACCGCCTGGGCATTGCCAATGACCGGCTCAACGTCAACGGCGGCGCGATCGCACTGGGCCATCCCTACGGCGTGAGCGGCCAGCGCCTGACGGGCCACGCGCTGATCGAGGGCAAGCGCCGCGGCGCCAAGCGTGTGTGCGTGACCATGTGCATCGGCGGCGGCATGGGTGCGGCCGGCGTGTTCGAGGTGCTTTGAGCCGGAACATGCCTGCAGCCACCATGGGCCTGAGATCCACGATCGACTTCCTGCTGCATGACTGGCTGCGCGTTCAGTCGCTGACCGAGCGCCCACGGTTTGCCGAGCACAGCCGCGAGACCTTCGATGCGGTGCTCGACACCTGCGAACGGATCGCGCGCGAGAAATTCGCCCCCTTCAACCGCCTCGTGGACACCGAGGAGCCCCGCGCCGAGCCGGGGCCGGACGGACTGCTGCAGGTGCGGCTGCCCCGGGCCACGCACGAGGCGCACGAGGCCTATGTGGCCTCGGGCATGCTGGCTGCAGCGCAGGACCACGACCTCGGCGGCATGCAACTGCCGTTCGTGGTGGAGGCCGCGGCCAACAGCTTTTTCGCCATGGGCTCGGTCAGCATCAATGCGGCGCTTTTGACCGTGGGCAATGCCAACCTGCTCATGGCCCACGGAAGCGATGCGCAAAAACGCGTGTTCGCCCAGGCGGAGTTCGAAGGCCGATGGTCCGGCACCATGTGCCTGTCGGAGCCGCAGGCGGGCTCTTCGCTGGCGGACATCACCACGCGGGCCACGCCCGACGGGGCGGACCACGCGGCCGACCCGCTCGGCCCGCGCTTCAGGCTGCGCGGCAGCAAGATGTGGATCTCGGCCGGAGAACACGCGTTGTGCGAGAACATCGTCCACCTTGTGCTGGCCAAGATTCCAGACGAGTCCGGTCGCCTGCCGGCGGGTGTCAGGGGCATCTCGCTCTTTGTGGTGCCCAAGCACATGGTGGATGTCCAAGGCCGGCTCACCGGCGAGCGCAACGACGTGGTGCTGGCGGGCCTGAACCACAAGCTCGGCTGGCGCGGCACGCCCAACACCCTGCTCAATTTCGGCGAGGGCCGGGCACCCGTGCGTGGCCAGGCCGGCGCGCTCGGCTACCTGGTGGGACAGCCCGGGCAGGGACTGCAGTGCATGTTCCACATGATGAACGAGGCGCGCATCGGCGTGGGCATGGCCGCCACCATGCTGGGCATGGCCGGCTACCACGCGAGCCTGGCCTATGCCCGCCAGAGGCCGCAGGGGCGCGCCATGGGCCCGGCGGGCAAGGACGCAGGGCAGCCCCAGGTGCCCATCATCGAGCACGCCGACATCAAGCGCATGCTGCTGGCGCAGAAAAGCTATGCCGAGGGTGCGCTGGCGCTGGAGTTGCATTGCGCCCGCTTGGTGGACGAAGCGCACACCGGGACGGCGCAGGAAGCGGGCGACGCAAGGCTGCTGCTGGAGTTGCTCACCCCGATCGCCAAGAGCTGGCCCAGCGAATGGTGCCTGGAGGCCAACAGCCTGGCCATCCAGGTGCATGGCGGCTACGGCTACACGCGGGACTTTCCGGTGGAGCAGTACTGGCGCGACAACCGGCTGAACATGATCCACGAGGGCACGCACGGCATCCAGGCGCTGGACCTGCTGGGCCGCAAGGTGCGGCTCGATGGCGGCCGGGGCCTGGCCCTGCTGGGTGAGCGTGTGCGGGCCACGTGTGGCAGCGCGCGCAGCCAGGCTGGCCTGGGTGAACTGGCCACCCGCCTGGAGGCTGCCTGGCGGCAGCTGCTCGACGCCACAGAATCGGCCTGGGCCGGAGGCGATCCGGGCAGGGCGCTGGCCAATGCCGTGCCCTACCTGCAGGCCTTCGGCCACACGGTGCTGGCCTGGGTCTGGCTGGATGTGGCTTGTGCGGCCCAGGCGCTGCCGCCCAGCGCCGCCCGCGCGGGGCGCCTGGCGGCGGCGCGCTATTTCTTTCACTACGAATTGCCCAAGACGCCCGCCTGGCTGTCCGTGGCTGCGGCGCAGGACATGACCTGCGCCGAACTCGACCCGGAGGCATTTTGAACATGGCCAGCAAAACAACGCTCCAGCGCCTGCAGGCACTGATCTGGGTGCTGATCTTCGGCGGCCTGATGGCCGTGGTGTTCGGCCTGTCGCTCGAGCGATACGAGCCCGAGGTGGGTCTGGGCATCATCACGGGCGGCGCGCTGCTGGCCGCCCTGGGCGTGGTCCTCATCCTGGTGCGGGCGCGCCTGCGCGAAAGCCCGGGACCGGGCCAGTGACCGCGGCAGACCGGCCCGGGGCAGTGCCCCGGCCAGTGCCCCGCGGTCCGCAACCCATCCCTTGATTGGCCCGCGCCCCGACCCCTTCCAAAGACAGACCGAAAACACACACATGAGCCGATCCATCCAACAGCTTTTCGACCTTTCCGGGCGCACGGCCCTCGTCACCGGCGGTTCGCGCGGCCTGGGCCTGCAACTGGCCGAAGCCCTGGGCGAGGCCGGCGCCCGCGTGCTGCTGAGTTCCCGCAAGGCACAGGACCTGGAAGAGTCCGCCGCCCACCTGCGCGGCCGGGGCATCGACGTGCAATGGATCGCCGCTGACTGTGCCAGCCCGGACGACATCGCGCGCCTGGCCCGCCAGAGCCTGGAGCAACTGGGGCAGGTGGACATCCTGGTGAACAACGCGGGCGCGGCATGGGGCGCGCCGGCCGAAGACCACCCGCTGGAAGCCTGGGACAAGGTGATGAACCTCAACATCCGGGGCTACTTCCTGCTGAGCCAGCAGATCGGCAAGCTCAGCATGATCCCGCGGCGCCAAGGCCGCATCCTGAATGTGGCCTCCATCGCCGGGCTGGGCGGCAACCCGCCCGAGATGAAGACCCTGGCCTACAACACCTCCAAGGGCGCGGTGGTGAATTTCACCCGCGCGCTGGCCTGTGAGTGGGGCGGCTACGGCATCACGGTCAACGCCATCTGCCCGGGGTTCTTCCCCAGCAAGATGACTGCAGGAACCCTCAAGAACCTGGGCGAGGAAGAACTGGCTTCGCACGCGCCGCTCAAGCGCCTGGGCGATGACGAGGACCTCAAGGGACTGTGCGTGCTCTACGCATCGGACGCGGGCAAGCACATCACCGGCCAGTGGCTGGCGGTGGACGGCGGCGTCTCGGTGGTCACCGGCGGCTGAAGGCCATGAGCTTCGGTGCCCACATCCCCTTCGTCGAGGAACTCGGCTTTACGCTCGAGCGCTTCGAGCAAGGCGAATCGACGCTGCACTACACACCGCGGCCCGGGCACCTCAATTCGTTTGGCGTGGCGCACGGTGGCGCCGTGATGACGCTGCTGGACGTGACCATGGCTTCTGCCGCGCGCAGCGTCGCCCCCGACCTGGGCGTGGTCACCATCGAGATGAAGACCAGCTTCATGCGCGCCAGCCCCGGCCAGGAGCGGCTCACCTGCCTGGGGCGCCTGCTGCACCGCACGCCCCGCCTGGCCTTCACCGAGGCGCGCGTGCTGGACGCCGAGGGCCAGCTGTGCGCCCATGCCACCGGTACCTTCCGCTATGTGCCGCGCCAGCCGGCGCAGCCCCTGGCCACCGACTGAACGCAACCACCCCAGGAGATTCCATGACCCAGAACCAGCGCATCGTGCTGGCCAGCCGCCCCCAGGGCGAGGCCAGCACCGGCAACTTCCGCCTTGAAACCGCCGCACTCGAGCCCCTGCAGCCCGGCCAGGTGCGGGTGCGCCACCACTACCTGAGCCTGGACCCCTACATGCGCGGTCGCATGAACGAGGGCAAAAGCTACGCCGCAGCCCAGCCGCTGGACGAGGTGATGATCGGCGGCACCGTGGGCGAGGTGGTGGAAAGCCAGTCGCCACGGTTTGCCGTGGGCGATGCCGTGGTCGGCATGGGCGGCTGGCAGCTCTACAGCGTGGTCGACGCAGAGCAGCCCGGCGCGCTGCGCAAGGTGGACACCACGCACATCCCGCTGTCCGCCTACCTCGGCGCGGTCGGCATGCCCGGCGTGACCGCCTGGCACGGGCTGGTGCGCATCATCGTGCCCCAGGCGGGCGAGACCGTCGTGGTCAGCGCGGCCTCGGGCGCGGTGGGCAGCGCCGTCGGTGCGCTGGCCAAGGCCCGCGGCTGCCGCGTGGTGGGCATCGCAGGTGGCGCCGACAAGTGCGCCTACGTCCGGGAGGAACTGGGCTTTGACGACTGCGTGGACCACCGTGCCCACCCCGATGTCGCATCGCTGTCCAAGGCGCTCAAGGCGGCCTGCCCGCAGGGCATCGACGGCTACTTCGAGAACGTGGGCGGCCGCGTGCTCGACGCGGTGATGCTGCGCATGAACGCCTTCGGCCGCATCGCGGTATGCGGCATGATCGCGGGCTACGACGGACAGCCGCTGCCGATGGCGCACCCCGCGCTCATCCTGGTGCAGCGGCTCAAAGTGCAGGGCTTCATCGTGAGCGAACACATGGAAGACTGGCCGGCCGCCCTCAAGGAGCTGGGGCAGCTGGTGGGCAGCGGTAAGTTCCGCCCACGGGAGACCGTGGCGCAGGGCCTGGCGTCCGCGCCCGAGGCCTTCCTCGGCCTGCTCAAGGGCCGCAACTTCGGCAAACAGCTGGTCCAGCTGAGCTGACCCCTTCGCTCAGCAGGAGACTGCCATGGCTGCCACGCACCAGGTGTTCAACCAGTCCGAGCCGCTGGCCGACGTGAACCTCTTGGCAGGCAACGCAGCCCTGCAGGACGCCTTGCGGTTTCACGCCCCAGGCCTGGACACCGCGCCGCTGCAGGCGCTTGGTGCGCTGGCCGGCAGCAGCGCCATGCAGGCGCACGCCCGCCAGGCCAATGTGCACAAGCCCCAGCTGCGCACGCACGACAGCCGCGGCCGGCGCGTGGACGAGGTGGACTTCCACCCCAGCTACCACGCGCTCATGGCTCAGGCGGTCGCGTCGGGCCTGCATGCAGCGCCCTGGCAGGGTGGGGACCATGCCCACCTGAAGCGCGCAGCGGGCTTCATGCTGTTCACCGAACTGGAGCCCTCGGTGCTGTGCCCGGTGTCCATGAGCTACGCGGTCACGCCAGCGCTGCGCGGCAACCCGGCCCTGGCCGCCGACCTGGGCCCGCTGCTGGCCAGCCGCCACCACGACCCGCGCCTGCTGCCCTGGCACCAGAAGCGGGGCCTGAGCATGGGCATGGGCATGACCGAAAAGCAGGGTGGCTCGGACGTGCGGGCCAACACCACGCAGGCCCAGCCCGACCGCGAGGACCGCTGGGGCCGGCGCTTTCGCGTCACGGGCCACAAGTGGTTCTTCTCGGCGCCCATGTGCGATGCCTTCCTGATCCTGGCGCAGACCGCCAGCGGCCTGAGCTGCCTGTTCCTTCCCCGCGTGCTGGACGACGGCGCGCGCAACGCCATCGCCATCCAGCGACTGAAAGACAAGCTGGGCAACCATGCCAATGCCAGCTCCGAGGTGGAATTCGAAGGCGCGCTCGCCTGGCTGGTGGGCGAGGAAGGACGCGGCATTGCGCAAATCCTGGAGATGGGTGTGATGACCCGCCTGGACTGCGCCCTGGGCACCGCGGGGCTCATGCGCCAGGCGCTGAGCCTGGCCCTGGCCCACACCCGTCAGCGCCAGGCTTTCGGCAAGCCCTTGAGCGCGCAGCCGCTGATGCAGAACGTGCTGGCCGACCTGGCGCTCGAATCGGAGGCTGCCACGGCGCTGGCCCTGCGCCTGGCGCATGCCTTCGACCGGCCCACCGATCCGCACGAGGCGGCCATGGCACGGCTGCTCACGCCCGTGGCCAAGTTCTGGGTCTGCAAGCGCGGCAGCGCCTTCGGCCAAGAGGCCATGGAGTGCCTGGGAGGCAACGGCTACGTGGAAGAGGGCGGCCACGGCGTGATGGCACGCATCTACCGGGAGATGCCGCTGAATTCCATTTGGGAGGGCGCGGGCAACATCATGGCGCTGGACCTGCTGCGGGCGCTGCGCCAGCACGACGCTGCCGCCGCGCTGACGCAGGAGCTGTCCGCCGCGCGCGGGGCGCACCCGGCGCTGGACAGGGCGCTGCAGACCCTGCCCACCCGACTGGAACGACTCGCCTCCCCCCTGGATGCGCGGCGGCTGGCCCAGGAAATCGCCCTGGCTGTGCAGGCGAGCCTGCTGCTGCAAAGCGCGCCCCTGGCCGTGGCCGATGCGTTCTGCCGCTCCCGCCTGGGCGGGGAATGGGGGCAGGTGTTCGGCACACTCCCGCCCGACCTGGCGTTCGAGCACTTGCTCGAGCGGGCCCTGCCGTGCTGAAGCTGCGTGCATGCCGGGCTGAAAGCGGCAGGCCACCCCCGCCTCGTGACCCTGACCTGGAGCGCGCCCCATGAGCGACCTGATCCTGCACCACTACCCCGCCTCGCCCTTCGCTGAAAAAGTGCGCCTGATGATCGGCCACAAGAGGCTGGCCTGGAAGTCGGTGCACATTCCCATGGTCGCGCCCAAGCCGGACCTCACGGCGCTGACCGGCGGCTACCGCAAGACGCCGGTGCTGCAGATCGGCGCAGACATCTACTGCGACACCGCGCTGATCGCCAATGTGCTGGAGCACGTCCAGCCCTTGCCACCGCTCTTTCCCGAGCCCTGCAAGGGCCTGGCCCGCACCGTGGCGCAGTGGGCCGACACCACGCTGTTCTGGACCGCGCTGCCCTACAGCACCCAGCCCCAGGGCCTGGCGCAGATGTTCGCCAACGTCGATGCCGCCCAGGCGCAGGCCTTCGGCGCCGATCGCAAGGCCATGGCGGGGAACCTGCCGCGGCCGCGCCCCAAGGATGCTGCCGCGGCCTACAAGTCTTATCTGCGGCGCCTGTCCGACATGCTGGACGACAGCGACTACCTGCTCGGCCAGTCGCCCTGCATCGCGGACTTCGCCGCCTACCATCCGCTGTGGTTCACGCGCGTGCAGACGCCAGCCCTGGCCGGGATCCTGCGGCTGACGCCGGCCGTGCTCGACTGGATGGACCGCATGGCCGAGATCGGCCACGGCCGGGCCGAACGCTTCACCGCGGCCGGTGCCCTGGAAGTGGCGCGCAGCAGCACACCGCTGCCGGTGGACGGCGAGTTCTTCCAGGACGAGCACGGCATTGCGCTGGGCAGCCGCGTGAGCATCAGCGCCGAAAGTTTCGGCACCGAGCCCACGGAAGGCGAACTCATCGCGGCCAGCCGAACCCACTATGTGCTGCGGCGCGACGACCCGCAGGCCGGCCGGGTGCACGTGCATTTCCCGCGCATTGGCTATGCGCTCCGATCCCTGGAGGCTTGAACGACATGCTGCAGCAATTCGAGGGCAAGGTGGCCGTCATCACGGGCGCGGGTTCGGGTTTCGGCCTGGAATTTGCCAGGCAGGCGGGCCAGCGCGGCATGCGCCTGGTGCTGGTGGACGTGCAGGAAAAGGCCCTCGATGCGGCCGCCCGGGAGCAGCAACGGGCCGGCGCGGAGGTCATGGCCTTCGCGCTGAGCGTCTCGGACGCCCCGGCCTTCGGGCGCATGGCCACCGAGGTGCAGGCGCGGTGGGGCGCGCCGCACCTGGTCTTCAACAACGCGGGCGTGGGCACCGGGGGCCTGGTCTGGGAGGCGCCGCTGGAGGACTGGCAGTGGGTGCTGGGCGTTAACCTCATGGGCGTGGCGCACGGCGTTCACTTTTTCACGCCCATGATGCTGGAGGCCGCTCGCCGGGACCCCGCATGGCGGGGCCACATCGTGAACACCGCCAGCATGGCGGGCCTGCTGAACCCGCCCAACATGGGTGTCTACAACGTGAGCAAGCATGCGGTGGTTTCGCTGACGGAGACGCTGCACCATGACCTGGGTCTCGTGACAGAACAGATCGGCGTGTCGCTGCTGTGCCCCTACTTCGTGCCCACTGGGATTGCCCAGAGCGAGCGACTGCGCCCGGGCCAGGTGGCAGGTGCCACGGCCAGCCAGCGGCTGGGTCAGGCCATGATGGACAAGGCCGTGCAGTCCGGCAAGGTGAGTGCGGCCGAGGTGGCGGCGCTCACCTTCGATGCTGTGGCGCAGGGCCGTTTCTACATTTACAGCCATCCCCAGGCACTGGGGGCGGTGAACACCCGGCTGCAGGACATCGTGGAAGGTCGCACGCCCGCCGACCCCCTGGCCGACAAGCCCCAGCTCAGGCAGGCCATGCGCGATCAGCTGCGCGGCGCGGCACCTGCCTGACGGGGGCTCTCGCCACGGCTGAAGCCCGGGACCGGCCCCGCTGGGGCCGAACCGGGGGCAGCGGGTCAGTGGCGCTGACAGGCAGGATGGACCCACGGGCCGACGGGCGATGGCCCAGTGGCGAAGTGGGCCAAAGGGCCGCCGCTCAGTGGCGCTGAACGATGCTCAATGGCGCTCATAGGCCCGTGGCGGCTCGCCGGGCGGCCTGAGCATGCGGCGGCGCTCCAGCCGGTCTTCGACCTCCCCGATGGAAGCGGCCAAGCCGTTACCGACTTCGTTGAACTGCTGCTGCAGCCCTTGCTGCAAACGGTCCAGCCGTTCGTCCATGCGGGTGATCCACTCCCGCTCGCGGTGCTGCGCTGCCTGGGCCTGCAGGTCGAGCTGGCGCTGCAGCTCGGCCATGCGCGAGCCCTCGGCGTGGTCGGCGATTTCGCGCTGGGCCTTGAGGTCGCGCTCCAGCTGCATCACCTGTCTGCGGTGGTGCGCCCGGCCCCAAGCGGCGCCCACCAAGGCCAGCACCAGGCCCACGCCCGCCAGGGCCAGCATCACCAGCCCCAGCGGCGCCTGGAAGGTGCGCCAACCCAGGTTCAGTTCGGTGGTGCGAGAGAGTTCGCCCTGGTTCAGCACCGCCAGAGCGGCCAGGGACAGCAAGGCCAGAACGGCCAGCCCGAAGAGAATTTTGCGCATGATGTTCGACTTCCTCGCGCCATCCGGCGCATGCCGCAGCCTCGTGCGGGCGCAGGTGAAGGCGATGTAGGGCAGGGCCGACACCCAAGGCCAGCGGCAGCCTGACCGGGTGCCTGCACGAAATGCCCATCCGGGGCAATACCGAACGCTGAACAGGCGCCGGGGACAGGGAGTGGTTCGAGGACGAACGTGGATGTGCCGCATGCCGTGCGTCCTTCGCCGTTCGCCGTTCGCCGCGTGCTTTGACCAGAATGGCCCTCGGGCTGAGTGCCTGAATGGCCGTATAGCTGTGTGGCCGGGGTGGCAGCGTGTTCCAGGGCTCAGGGGTTCGGGGGCCAGCGGTGTCTGTGGCCAAGGTTCAGCGAGGCGCGCTCAGCGCCAGCAGGTGTTGCTGGGGGTTGAGGTACTCGCCATGGCGCAGCACCTCGAAATGCAGGTGCGGTCCGGTCGAGCGGCCGCTGTTGCCAGCGAGTGCGATCACCTGGCCACGCTGGACGCTCTCGCCCGCACGAACCCGGAGTTCGCTGGCATGCCCGTAGCGGGAGCTGTAGCCGTCGGCATGGCGCAGGGTGAGGTTGTGGCCGTAGAGCGGGTCCCAGCCGGCCTCTCGCACCACCCCTGCGCCGGCCGCCAGGATGGGGCTGCCCACCGGCAAAACGAAGTCCAGCCCGGTGTGTATGGCCGACTTGTGGGTGAACGGATCCATGCGCGGACCGTAGCCGCTGGAAACCGCCAGCTGGCTGGCCTGCACCGGCAAACCCAGGGGCAGTTGCTCCAGCCAGACCAAGCCGGCCCGCCAGGCCTGCGCCTGCTGGGCCAGGGCGCTGGCCTCGCTGCGTTGGTGCCTGAGCATGTGTTCCACCCGTGACAGCACGCTGCCAGCCGGCTCGGCAGGCGGCAGCGGAACCAGGGGGCCGCCATGCGCCCGGGCCTGCGGCAGCCGCTTGGCGACCGCCGGCGGGAACAGGCCGGCCAGCTGTTCCTTGGCTTCCTGCAGCTGCGTCACCTGCCGTGCCAGGCGCTGGTGCTCGGCCTCCAGCTCGCCCAGGCGCGCGTGGTAAACCGCGTTCAGGTTGTCCAGCTCGAGCGCGGTGTGCAGGTTGCCCAGGCGGCGGGCAATTTGCGGGTCGTATTCGAGTGCCAGGCGAAAGCCCAGGAACTGCAGGATGCTTCCCGTGGCCAGCAGGCTCACCGCCAGCACCGCCAGGCCGAGCACCACGGACTTCAAGGACAGGTTGATGCTGCGGATGGAGCCCACCGGCCCCGACACCCAGAAAACTTGCATCAGCTGTGCGAAGCGGGCGCCTTGGCCGCCTTGTGGATGGCGCTGCGCGCCTCGGTCTGGGTGAGTTCGTCGATCTGCCGCAGCTGTCCTGCGATGCGCGCGCCCACGGCCACGCCCAGGCTGCCGTAGGTGATGTCGCCCTCGACGCGGGCGGTGTCGATCAGCTCCACACGACCCGGACAGCTGATGTTGCCCTGCAGCGTGCCGGAGACGATCAGGTCCTGCACCGCCACGTGGCCCAGCACCGTGGCGCCGGGCGCGATGGCGACGGTGGCACTGCTGCCTTCGGACTGGGTGATGTTGCCGCGCACGGTGCCGTCGATGCGCAGGCTCTTGCAGATGACCAGATCACCCTCGACCTGCAGCGTGGCGCCGACGATGGACTCGAAGGTCTCGACGGACCGGCCCAATGGACTTTTCTGGAACTTGAACATGAACACTGCTCCTGGCTAAAACCGCGCAAGGCGCGGGGAAACCGCACAAAGCGCGGGTTGTACAGCAGGTGGGCGTTCAAGAATTTAAAGCTTTGTGACC
>CAYVGD010000001.1:0-33226 GCA_964450095.1 uncultured Polaromonas sp. | reverse complement strand
CCATGACTGACAACTTGAGCGCTGAGGCCAGCCCGCCTCCACTTGATAGGGCTATCCAGATTGCAGGATCGGCACAGGCGCTCGCCAAAGCGCTTGGGGTCACAAGGGCCGCCGTCTCCCAATGGAGATTCCCCAACCGCCGTGTACCTGCCGAGCATTGCCCGCGCATCGAGCGCCTGACGGGCGGCTTTGTGGCCTGCGAAGACTTGAGGCCCGATGTTGACTGGTCCTACCTCCGCGCCAAGCCGCCACGTCGCCACAAGGCGCAGGCAGGGGGGCGGTGAGCATGGCCGGCGACTGGATCAAGATGCGCGTGGACCTGGGCACCAGCCCCAAGGTTGTCCGCATGGCGTCCGCACTGCGTGCGGACAGATTGCGCGTTGTGGGCGCATTGCATGCGGTCTGGAGTCTGTTTGATGTCCATTCAACGGACGGACGCTTGGATGGTTACAGCGCCGACACCGTGGACGACCTGATTGGTTTCCCTGGTTTTGGCGCGGCCATGATTGCTGTCGGATGGCTGGAGGACTGCGGTGACGCCCTCTGCACGCCCCGGTTTGACGAGCACAACGGACAGTCTGCTAAGCGTCGCGCCCAAGAGACGGAGCGCAAGCGTGAAGCCCGCAAAACGTCCGCATCGGATGCGGACAAATTGCGGTCCAGAGAAGAGAAGAGAAGAGATATATCTTCTACTGACGTAGAAGATAAGCGCGCTGCTCGCGCTCGTCCTGCCAGCAGGCCGGACGACGTGCCTGAAAAGGTGTGGGCCGACTTCCTGGCCATCCGCAAGGCCAAGAAGGCACCGCTGACCGCCACCGCCCTGGACGGCATCGAGCGCGAGGCGCGCAAGGCTGGCATCAGCCTGGCACAGGCCCTGGCCGAGTGCTGCAGCCGCGGCTGGCAGGGGTTCAAGGCCGAGTGGCTGGCAAATGCCCAGCAGGGCGGCCGCGCGCAGAGCGCAGGCGAAACCAGCTACCAGCGCTCCATGCGCGAGCGAGCCGCTGAGTTTGCGCCGTTGGCGGCTCGCCCCGACCCCACGAACCACGATGACCCATTCCACGGCCTGGACGTGGTGGACATGGTGGCTGCGCCATCCCTTCCAGCTCTCGCAGGTAACGCATGACCCAGGTTGCACCTCTGCCGGTCGAGTGGATCGACCGCATCTTCACCAAGCTGTCGCTGACCTACGGCCGCGCCTTCATGGCGCAGTACGAGGGCCTGGAGCCTGCCGCCGTCAAGGCCGACTGGGCGCATGAGCTGGCAGGCTTTCAACGCGCGCCCGAGGCGCTGCGCTACGCCCTGCAGAACCTGCCGATTGACCGGCCGCCCAACGTGCTGCAGTTTCGCGCCATGTGCCGGCGCATGCCGCCTCCACCAGTCAAGGCGCTGCCTGCGCCGCAGATGGATGACGAGGCCAAGGCCAAGGTCCGGGCCATGCTGCAGGAGCTGCGCTCGCGGATGACCAGCAAAGGCGGGGCAGAGTGACATGCCAAGCCTGCACGCACGCGGCCAGCAACCGCTACTCCGGGTCGTATCACATGCAGTGCCTGGAGTGCTGCACGCGCCTGGTGTTGTCGTCGCAGCCGCTCAAGCACCAGGCTTCCGCGCTGCTGGCGGCCATCGAGCGCTTTCCGGGGAACCCTGGCCGGGCGCAAGTGTTGGCATCCGTGGCCCGCGCGCTTGGGAAACGCCCCTGAGCGCAGCCGAAGTCGCGCACGCCGTGGCATGGGGGCTGCTGTGAAACATCACTGCGCGCTGTGTGGCCGGCCCATGCTGCAGCCGGCGGTGCTGATCGGCCAGCTCCCGGTGGGGCCGGTGTGCGCCCGCCGTGCCGGCCTGGTGCAGCTCGCGCGCAAGCGCGTGGGCTTGCTGAAACTCTCCAGCTCCAGCCAGGCCGTGCGCGTGCCTGCGCCGCAGAACCTGGACCTGTTCGATGAGGTGCCGGCATGAGGCAGGCGCTGGTGCTGTTCAACCCGCAGCAGGCGCACCAGGCGCTGGCGCATCAGGTGTGGCCGGCGCTCAAGGCGCATCTGACGGCTGGCCGGCGCATGGTGCTCGAGCTCAAGCCCGAAACCAGGAGCCTGGCGCAAAACGCGCGACTGTGGGCCATGCTGACTGACATCAGCGAGCAGGTGCAGTGGTACGGCCGCAAGCTCTCGGCCGAGGACTGGAAGCACCTGTTTACCGCGCACCTGTGCAAGCAGGACGTGGTCCCGGGCCTGGACGGCGGGTTTGTGGTGCTGGGCAAGTCCACCAGCCAGATGACCAAGAGCGAAATGGGCGACCTGCAGACATTGATCGAGGCCTGGGGCGCCGAGCAGGGCGTGAGGTTTTCGGCCCCGAGGTGGGTGGACCAGGAGGCGCATGTCTGATGCTGTCCAAGAACATCCGAGCTGCAGAGCGCGCGCACCTGGCCAAGGTCAAAGCGCTGCCCTGCAGCGTGTGCGACGCGCCGGGGCCCAGCGCCGCGCACCACATCAAGCAGGGCCAGCACTTCACCGTGGTGGCCTTGTGCGAGAGCTGCCACCAGGGCCCGCTCATGGGCTGGCATGGCCAGCGCCGGGCCTGGGCGATTGCCAAGATGGACGAGCTGGACGCGCTGGCTGTGACCCTCGAGAGGCTGCAGTCGTGAAGCGCGACCAGGACGTGGACGACTTTCCCGTGGGCACCCGCGTGATGACCCCGACCGGGCGCATCGGCACGGTCATCAAGCACCGCGCCGGTGAGTCCAAGTTCGACCACTTCCTGCGCGTGACCGTGCGCCTGGACGGCGGCAACCGCCACGCCCTCGTCACCCTGCAGCCGCACCTGCTCACCAAATGTCCGGCCGACGCCGGCAAAGCACCAACACTCAAATGATGACCGTCACCCTGCCCTGGCCGCCCAAGGACCTGAGCCCCAACCAGCGCCTGCACTGGTCCAGGGTGTCGGCCGCCAAGAAGGCCTACCGCACCGAATGTTTCATGCGTGCGCGCATCGCCGGCATCACCACGCAGTCGCTGGCCGGAGCCAGCAAGGCCGCCGTCACCCTGACGTTCTACCCGCCCGACCGGCGCGCACGCGACGCCGACAACATGCTCGCCTCGATGAAGGCGGGCCTCGATGGCCTGGCCGACGCGCTGGGCCTGGACGACCGCCATTTCCGCATCACCTTCGACGTGGCCCCCGACATCGGCGGCATGGTCAAGGTGGCCATTGAACCCATCGCCCTGCAGGAACCCGCATGAGCCGCACCGCCACCCTTCGAACTCTGGTCAACGCCTCGGTGCCCACCAGCACCCACTACAACGCCGCCGAGCTGCAACTGGCCACCGACCGGCCCGGCTGCAACGACCACCTGCGCCTGCCCAGCCGCATGGGCCAGGAGCTGCGCTACCGCGACGGCACGATCCAGCGCATCCCAACCGAAGGCGACCTGGCGCAGCAGGCGCTGGGCACGGGAGCGCGCGCATGAGCCCGCTGCACGGCGTCCTTGATGAGCGCGGCCAGCGCTACGGCCAGTTCAAGGACCACGCCCGCATCAGCCAGGCCATCAAGCAGGCCATGATCGGCAACGCCCCACCGGGCAAGTTCGACGTGATGCAGAGCGACCAAGTGGAGGCGCTGGAGATGATCGCCCACAAGATCGCCCGCATCCTCAACGGCGACGCCGACTACGCCGATTCGTGGGTGGACATTGCCGGCTACGCCACGCTGGTGGCCGACCGCCTGCAGGGAGTCAGCCGGTGAAGAAAAAGCCGCGCCAGCCTCGCCTGGGGATGCACCCGGTGCTCAAGGCCCAGCTTCGCGCCGCCTGGCAGGACAAGGCCATCGAGGGCCAGATTCACGCGCTCATGGGCGGCGACAAGGACCGCCTGCTGGCCTACGGTGCGCTGCTGCTGTTCGTCGCTGGTGCCTGCGCATTGCACCTGCGCATGACCGGCGACGAGCCCGACATGCGCATCGTGCGGGCATCGGTCAACGCCCTGGACGACCTCAAGGCCCGCTCCGCCATCACCGACCAGGACCGCGCCAGCCTGCACTCGGGCATGACCGCTGCGCACCGGATCATCCAGGGCACCCCCATCGACATCGTGACCCAGGCGGCCGTGATGTTCGACCAGCACAGCCTGGCCTGGGAGGCCGCAGCCGCATGACCATCGACCAGTCCATCGTCATCCTGGCGCGCGAGCGCTTTGGCTGGCACATCAGCGAGCACGACAGCGAGTACCGCTTTGCCGTGGCCCTGCTGGAGCAGCACCGCCAGTCCATCTACCAGGCCGCCCTGACGGCCGCCGGCAACACCATCGACGTGGCCATGGCGATGGAGCGCGAAGCCAACGCCACCCTGGCGGAAAACGCCGGCCACCTGGAACTGGCCCAGGCCATCCGCCGCCGCGCCATGAACGATTGATATGACCGAAAAGAATCAATCCAATCAACCGAAATCAAACGGCCGAGGCGGGGCCCGGCCTGGCGCTGGCCGCAAGAAGTCGGCCGTCACCGTCAAGACCCGCGAGGTGGCCGAGAAGGTCATCGCCGAGACACCGCCGGACGAAACGCCCCTGGCCGTGATGGTGCGCGTGATGCGCCGCTTCTGGGAGGAAGCCGAGGCCAAGCTGGGCAGCCTGGACGAGGACGAGCAGAAGGCCGGCCTGAAGCTGGCCAAGATGGCCGTGGACGCCGCAGCGTCTGCCGCGCCCTACATCCACCCGCGCCTGGCGGCCGTGGAGCACACCGGCAAGGATGGCAAGGACCTGATCCCCGAGGCCCCCAAGGGCGTGCTGGTGGTGCCTGGCGTGCTGACCGAGCAGGACTGGGAAGCCATGATGGCCAAGCACCAGGAGGGCCAGGTATGACTGACCGCGAACTGATGCAGCAGGCGCTGGAGGATATGACGTGACCCCACTTATTCAGCAAGCCGTCAAGCTCGCGCCAGAACCGGAAACGGCCATGTGGTTTGACGTTGGCGCAATGGAGCGCTGGGACGGAAAGCAAGTGCCCGTGCAGGTGATGCTTAACCTGCCATTCAGGCGCACAGGCATTGCGGGCTACGACAGCCACGGAAAGCCTTTCAGTTTGTGGCTGACGCAGGGCGACGGCAATGTGCTGGTGGCCGGGTGCGCCATCGAAACCCACAAGTATTTTTCACCATTTGCCATCGTCAAAACAGAGGGCGGGCTTGGCTACTACCGCAAAGACAAGGCCGTCCCTGAGAGCGAAATCCGGCCTGTCATCCGCATGGTGGCCGCGACCCTACTCAAGATCATGGGCGAGCGCATGGCGTATCAACCAACGCCGCAGCGCACGTTCATAAACCAGAAGCGACAAGCCAAAGGCAAGCCCGCGCTCACGTTTGATTGGCACACGGTCGCCATTGAGCCGCCTGCACCAAAGAACGACGCACAGGGGGGCACGCACGCCAGCCCGCGCCTGCATGAACGCAGGGGGCACTGGCGCACCATCAAGAAAAGCGGCAAGCGCGTGTGGGTGCGCGACTGCAAGGTGGGCGATGCCAGCAAAGGCGTCGTGTTCAAAGACTACGAGGTAAAAGCATGACGGATCGTGAATTGTTTAGGCAAGCGCTGGAGGCGCTGGAGAGTAACAAGGCCAACTGGCAGGAGAAAACTGCCGCCATCACCGCCCTACGCGAAAGGCTGGCGCAGCCAGAGCAGGAGCCGGTGGCGTGGGGCTATCTCTACTTCGGCGACATCATCGACTGCATCACGCCCGAGGAACACGCCCGCGCTGAAGGAAAGTACACCGTGCCCCTATACACCGCCCCGCAGCCAGCACAGCAGCCGCTGACGGATGAGCAGATCAAAGTGATTGCGGCCACCCCCGCAGCAATACCGGGTTCCTACGTCCACGCCTACGCCCGCGCCATCGAAGGCGCCCACGGCATCACGGCCACCCGCGAGCACGTCACCGACGACAGCCCTTGTTGGTGCAACCCTGAAGCCACATACACAGACCCCGACACAGGCGCGTCTGTCATCGTTCACAAGGAGCCGCAATGAAGATCGACCATGAGGCGTGGTTAAACAACCCGCTGACAAAAGCCCTAAAAGACTTGCACGAAAAAGAAATTCAACAGTGGCGCGAGAAGTGCGACGCCTACATCAACATCCACGACAAAGTGATTCAAGACAACGACCAAGCACTTGACCTTTTGCGGCAGTGCGAGGTGGAAATGCGTTACGCCGGATGGGCGCGTGAGGTTGGCGACAACTACGGGCGCTTTAGAGTGTATTCGGGGGTGCTGAACTTTTTGCACCCCCCGGTGGAGGGCGAACAATGAGTAACTTTCACGCACGGGTAAGTGAGGTCACGATTGGGCTGGCGCAGCCAAAGCAGGAGCCGGTGGCCCCAAAGTGTGGGGCAATCATTGAAGTGTTTGGCAAGGACTGGCGGCTTGAATACCTGTCGCTGCCAGTTGGCAAACACAAACTTTATGTGCAGCAGTTCACCCACACCACCCCGCAGCCGCGCCAGTGGCAGGGGCTGACGGATGAGGAAGCCGAGGACATCTGGAACTGCTACTGCGATGAGATGGGCGAGGCATCAATCAACGATGCGCCTGACATTGCCCGCGCCATCGAAGCCAAGCTCAAGGAGCGCAACGCTTGACGACACGCTGGGCCCCGCTGCCAGGCGCGCAGTTCCAGTTCCTGACCTGCCCCATCTACGAGGCGCTGATGCACGGCACGCGCGGCGGTGGCAAGACCGACACGCTGCTGATGTCCTTCGCCCAGCACACGGGCAAGGGGTTCGGGCCGCACTGGCGCGGCGTGCTGTTTCGCCTGACCTACCCGCAGCTCGCTGACGTGGTGGCCAAGAGCCGGCGCTGGTTCAGCCAGTTCTTCCCCGAGGCCAAGTTCAACAAGGCCGACTATGTGTGGGAGTGGCCGGACGGCGAAATGCTGTTCTTCCGCTACGGCGCGACCGAGGACGACTACTGGAACTACCACGGCCACGAATACCCGTGGCTGGGCTTTGAAGAGCTGACCAACTGGCGCAGCCTGGGGTTCTACGAGGCGATGCACTCGACCTGCCGCAGCTCTTACCCTGGCATGCCACGCATGGTGCGCGCGACCTGCAACCCGTTCGGCAAGGGTCACGGCCCGGTGAAGGAGCGCTTCAAGCTGGGTCAGGGCGGCGTGCCATCTGGCCAGGTGATCCGCGAGGACGGCGCCAAGCCGCGGGTGGCCATCCGCTCGACCATCTTCGAGAACACGGTGCTGCTCAAGAACGACCCGGACTACCTGGGAACGCTGGAGGCGCTGAAAGACCCGAACCGCCGCAAGGCCTGGCTGGAGGGCGACTGGGACATCCACGTCGGCAGCTTCCTCGAGGGGGTGTGGGACGCCAAGCGCCATGTGGTGGAGCCCTTCACCATCCCCAGCCACTGGAAGGTGTGGAAGTCGATGGACTGGGGCTACGCCGCGCCCTACGCCGTCTACTGGTTCGCGCTCGACCCGGACGGCACGCACTACATCTGGCGCGAGCTGTACGGGGCCGGCGAGAAGGAGGGCACGGGCACGCGCGAGGACGCCGCCCAGGTGGCCAGGAAGGTGCGGCGCATCGAGGAACACGACGAGCGCCTGGGCTACGAGTACCGGCTGAACCTGGCCGACCCGGCCATCTTTTCCAAGATCGGCGCCGACCGCTCGATCGGCCAGATATTCCGCGAGGGCGGGGTCAAGTGGCAGGAGGCCTGGAACGCCAAGGGCTCGAGGGTCAACGGCGCCCAGGAAATCATCCGGCTGCTGGCCGAGGACAAGCTCAAGGTCTTTTCCACCTGCAGGCACTGGCTGCGCACGGTGCCGGCCCTGCCGCCTGACGACGACAACCCGGAGGACGTGGACAGCGATGCCGAGGACCACGCCTGGGACGCCACCCGCTACGGGGTGATGCGCCGCCGCCGCTCGCCGGACGAACAACAAAAGTCCGATGACTGGGACGAGCCGACCAAAAAATATGACGACGACACCTATCACCTGAAAGTGTGAGCATGGACCAAGAAAAGACCGCCACCACCCCCGAGGGCTACCGCGAGTGCAAGCCCGACGAGCTGGCCAAGAAGTGGAACCAGCGCATTGCCAGCGCCCGCACGCACTGGGAGAAGTTCCACAAGCGCGTGCGCCACAACCGGCGCCTGGTGGCCGGCTTTGACTGGAACGCCGAGCCCGACAGCCCCGACTTCTACAAGCACCGGGCCAACCTCATTCACGGCACCATCACTGCGATGCTGCCGCAGATTTACGCGCGCAACCCGGAAATCAGCGCCACGCCCAACTTCAAGGCCGACAACCTCAAGAAGTTCTGCGCCACGCTGGAGAAGGTGACCAACAAGCAGCTCGAGCGCGCCGACCTGAAGGGCCGGGCCAAGGCCAGCGTGCGCGCGGCGCTCACCAGCTCTTTCGGCATCGTCAAGGTGATGTACCAGCGCGACATCCGGCAAGACCCGGTGATCGTTGGCCGCATCAACGACACCCAGGACAACATCCTCGAGGTTGAGCGCCTGCTGGCCGAGCTGGACGACCCGACGCAGCGCGGCGACCTGGAGGTCAAGCGCGCCGAGCTGAACCAGCTCATGCGCTCGCTGAACGAGAAGGTGGAAATCACGGCCGCCGAAGGCCTGGTGATCGACCGGGTGCTGACGGAGAACCTGCTCATCGACCCGAGCGTGTGCGAATTTTGGGACTACCGCGAGGCCGACTGGCTGTGCCACGTCATCCCGATGAAGAAGGCCGAGGCCGAGGCGACCTACAAGGTCAAGCTGGACAAGGCCAAGGCCTACCACGACACGGCCAAGGGCCGGCCCAAGGATGGCCGCTTTGCCAGCGCCGGCAGCTCGGTGAGCGAGGACCAGCAGATCGCCATCCTCGAGATATGGGACAAGAAAACGCAGACCATCTACACCATTGCCGAGGGCTGCGACTACTGGCTGCGCGAACCCTACAGCCCGCCCAAGGCCGGCGAGCGCTGGTATCCGTTCTTCCTGCTGCCGTTCCAGCTTGTGGACGGCCAGTTCGTGGCGCCCAGCCTGGTGGACCTGACGGAAAAGCTGCAGGAGGAACACAACGGCGCGCGAGACAGCTACAACAAGCACCGCGAGCTGTGCAAGCCTGGCTGGATCGCAGGCGGGGACATCAGCGAGAAGTCCATCCGCCGCTACAGCGACAGCGACATCGGTGAAATCACCATCATCGACACCGAGGGCAAGCCCCTGTCGCAGGTGATTGCGCCCCGTCAGCATCCGCCGATCGACCCGGCCGTCTACGACACCAGCGCCGTGCGCTACGACTGGGAGCTGGTCACTGGCGTGCAGGACAGCCAGCGCGGCTCGATCGTCAAGGCCAAGACGGCCACCGAGGCGAGCATCATGCAGCAAGGCCTGTCGGCTCGCGTGAGCGAGTTCCGCGACCAGGTGGAGGACTGGCTGCAGGAAATCAGCCAGTACGCCGCGCAGGTGCTGCTGCAGGAGCTGACGGCGCCCCAGGTCGAGAGGATCATGGGGCCGGGCGAGGCCAAGCTGGTGGATGCGGGCGGCGTGCAGATGGAGGTGCTGGAGCGCCCCTACGACTGGCCCGAGCTGTCGCGCGAGGAAGTGTTCGACATGGTGAGCATGACCATCCGTGCCGGCACCACGGGCGCGCCCGACAAGCAGGAGCAGCAGGAGAGCTGGGGCCGGCTGCTGCCCATCATTCAAGGCCTGGTGGTGCAGATCATGCAGACCCAGGCGCAGGGCATGGACGCCGAGCCGCTGGTCAACCTGCTGCGCGAAACCGTCAAGCGCTTCGATGAGCGCCTGGAGGTCGAGCAGTTCCTGCCCAAGCAGCCGGCGCCGGCCATGCCCGCACCTGGCGCGATGCCTGCCGCGGGCCTGCCGGAAATCCCGGCCGAACCCGTGGACGAGCCCGGCGCCGTCAACCCGATCATTGGCGGCATGGCCCAGGCCCAGCCCCTGCAGTAATTCGTCAACCACCACAAGGAAGTTCACATGCCACTATGGAAGCAACGCCTGCTTGGGCGACTGCACGCGCCTGCCGGCGAGGACCAGGCCAGCAGCGGAGGCGGCGCCCTGGCCGCAGCCATCGACGCCGTGGGAAGCGAAGCGGCGCCAAGCGAGCCCGCGCCTGAGCCGGCCGCAGATGCCGAGCCCCAGTTCGAGGACCAGGCCAGCGCCGACGAGGCGGCCGCGCCTGCAGACGAGCCGCCCGCGGAGGCGCCCAAGCCTGGCGCGCGCATGGCGGCCATGCTCGATGAGCTGACGGACGACCCCAACGCCAAGCCCGCAGCCAAGCCCGCGGAGCAGCCGGCCGAGCCCGAGCCCCAGGCCGCGGCCAAGCCCGACGAGCCCAAGAGCGCCGACCAGGAAGAGGCCGAGCTGCTGGCGGGCGTGAAGTCCGAGCGCGGCCGCGAGCGCATCCGCCAGGTGTTTGCCGAGCGCAAGCAGCTCGAGCAGGACGTGGTGGAGTTCCGCGAGCTGGTGAAGTCCACCGGCATGAGCGCGCAGGACTTTGCGCAGACGCTGGAGTTTGGCCGCCTGGTCAACAGCGGCGACGAGAAGAACCTGCGCGTGGCGCTGGAGATGATCGAGAGCCAGCGCGCCATGCTGTACCAAAAGCTGGGCGTGGAGGCGCCGGGCGTGGACCTGCTGGCCGGGCATGACGACCTGCGCGAGGCCGTGGACAACCTGGAAATCACGCGCGAGCGCGCCGTGGAGCTGGCCAAGTACCGCAAGCAGCAGGCGGAGGTCCAGCAGCGCCAGCAGGTGCAGGTCCAGCAGCAGCAGGAGCGCCAGGCCTACGAGCAGACCGTGACCCAGGCCGCCCAGGCGATGGAGGCTTACCTGTCCACGCGGGCCAACGAGGTGGACCACCAGGCGCGCATGCGCGTCATCACTGAGCATTTCAAGAACCCGGGCAACCTGCAGCAGTTCGTGTCCACCTACCAGCCGCAGCAGTGGGCCGCCACCATCAAGATGATGTACGACAGCATCAAGGTGCCGGCGCAAGCTGCAGCGCCTGGCCCGCAGCCGATCCGCTCGAGGCCGGCCGCACTGGGCACGCCCGCACCGAGCGCCGCCTCGCCCATCGACCGCATCGCCCAGCGCATGGAGAGCATGGGCCTGTGAGCCAGCGCCGCAATGGCTGCTTCAACCGGCCGCCGTTTCGCACGGTGATGCCTGCGCAGGACGGCTGGTATCTCGATGGCACCACGCGCACGCCGCGCCTGGTGGCCATCGCGCACCGCATGGCCCAGGAGTGCCAGTACACGCACACCGACCTGGGCCAGGCCGACGCAGGCTGCGCAGGCTGCAAGCACCGCGTGGAGAACAAAAATCCGCTGGGGGCTTGACGGGGCCGAATAATCCCCTTGCCAGTTCCGCATCCCCGTGCTGACTGTCTGGAAATGAGCGTAAGCGGGCCTCGCCACCCGCACCAGAGCAGCCAGTACCCGGATGCGGTACACGCCCGAATTTGTCGCTGCACCGAGGGGGTCGCGTCCCTTAGCGCACAGCGCACCAGGCACATGCCGTACCCCGAGTCGCGCCGGGAACCTGGAGCTGCTGAACACCTGGATTTGCGTGCCAGGACGGCGTGGAAGGTAGTTCAACAACCTTTCATTTCGGAGTGCAGCAATGCCCATTTCCAATACCGACCTGCAAGAACTCGCCAAGGTGTCCCTTGACGAGTACCTGCGCAACCTGCCCGTGGACCAGATCGCCACGGAGCGCCCCCTTCTGAAGAAGCTCATGGCCGGTCGCAAGACCTTCCTGGGTGCCAAGCAGAACGTGGTCGAAAACATCCGCAAGTCCTACGGCTCCAACTTCAATTGGGCCTACGGCGAGGAAGCAGTCAGCTTCAACAAGCGCAACACCACCGAGCAGGCCGCGTTCCCGTGGCGTCGTGCCGTGGACGGCCTGTACCTCGACTATGACCGCCTGTTCGGCAACGGCATCAAGGTGCGCGAAGGCGGCCGTGGCGAGTTCAAGCTGGAGCAAAATGAGAAGGTCCAGCTCCTGAACCTGCTGGACGAGCAGATGGAATCGCTCAAGGAAGGCTTCATGCAGAAGCTGGACCTGGAGCTGCACCGCGACGGCACGCACGACACGGACGCCGTGGCCGGCCTGGACGCCCTGGTGTCCACCGCCCCCACGACCGGCGTGATCGGCGGCCTCGATGCGGCCTCTGCCACCTACTGGCGCAACTACGCCAAGACCGGCATTGCCACCGGCACCGTGGGCACCCTGGCCACGGAGATGGAAACCGCATGGCGCAAAGCGATCAAGAACGGCGGCTCGCCGGACTTCATCCTGGCTGGCGGCAAGTTCATCGACGCCTACCGCAAGGAAATCACCGTCACCCAGAACGCCAATGCCGGCAGCGTGAAAACGCTCGACGCAGGCGTGGGCTCTGGCGTCAACACCGGCCTGTACTTCAAGGGCGTGGAAATCATCTGGGACCCTCAGTTCGAGGAACTGGATGCTCTGCTGACCCCGACCGTGCAGTGGGAAAAGCGCTGCTACTTCATCAACACCAAGTACATGAAGTACCGCGACGACGACATGGACATCGTGACCCCCGTGCGCCCGCACGACACGCTGGCCATGTACGCGATGGTGAACCTGCGCCTGGCGCTGTCCACCAGCCGTCGTAACGCCCAGGCTGTCCTGGCCATCGCCTAAGTCAGGCATGGAAGCCCCAGCTCAGGTTTGCGCCCGAGCTGGGGCTTTGTTTCAACGTCACTCAAGGTAACCCATGTCCACCATCACTGTCCCCCTGGTTGAAGTCACCATCCGCCGCGATGCCAACACCATCACCCCTGTGACCGTGCCGCCGCATGAGCTGACGCTGCTGCGTCAAATGTTCGGCAAGGAAAACATCAGCGAGCCCAAGGAAGTTGCCACCGTGGACCTGGACCCGGCCGGCGAGCAGGAGCGCCTGAGCGCCAAGTACGGCCCGGCCAAGATCGCCAAGGTCTATGGCGACGACGACGGCTCGCGCCTGGCCGAGCTGGTTGAGAAGGCCGCCATCAAGGGCAAGGCCGCAGGCAAGGGCCGCAAGGCTGCTGCCGCTGACGACCAGGCCGACGACACCCCCGCAGAGTAAGGAGCCCCACGATGGCGCAGCCGCAGTCCTACAACCGCGACACCGACTTCACCGAGCGCGATGGCGACGACACCAACCACGCCGGCCTGAACCAGGAGTTCGATGCGGCTGCGCTGTCCATCAACCAGCTCCGCGACAACCTCAAGCAGATTCAGCGCGATGACGGTGCCCTGAAGAACGGCATCGTCACCGCTGATGCGCTGGCACCCTCGGCCTTCAATGCCGTGCTGGTGGAGGTGAACGAGGCCGTGCAGGACGCGCAGGCCTCGGCCACGTCGGCCCTGACCTCGGCCACCACGGCCAACACCGCCCGCGACCAGGCCGTGGCTGCGCGCCAGGCTACCGAAACCGCGCGCGACAGCGCCATCAGCAACGCCAATGCAGCCAGCGCCTCGGCCCAGGCTGCAGCCAATTCGCAAAGCGCAGCCGCCGCCAGCCAGGCTGCTGCCGCCGCCTCGCAGACGGCCAGCGCCAGCTCGCAGTCGGCCGCTGCAGCCAGCGCTACCAGCGCGAGCAACAGCGCAGCAACCGCGACGACCCAGGCCGGCATTGCCACGACCCAGGCCAGCAACAGCGCAGCATCGGCTACAGCCAGCGCCTCGAGCGCCGCGGGCTCGCAAGCCTCCCGCGTGGCCGCAGAAAGCGCCCGCGATGATGCGCAGACCGCGCGCACCCAGGCCCAGAACAGTCAGACCGCTGCCGCCTCGAGCGCCAGCGCCGCCGCAGCCAGCCAGTCGGCCGCCTCCAGCTCCGCATCGAGCGCCGGCACCAGCGCGACGGCCGCCGCAACCAGCGCCACCCAGAGCGCCAACAGCGCCACGGCCAGCGCGAGCAGCGCCGCAGCCAGCCAAACCTCGCGCCTGGCCTCGGAGGCCGCGCGCGATGCCGCCGCCGCCTCGCAAACGGCCGCCGCCAGCTCGCAGGCCGCAGCCGCCAACAGCGCCACGGCCGCCGCGACCAGCGCCAGCCAGGCCGCGACTTCGGCCACCAACAGCGCCAACAGCGCGACCAGCTCCGCGACCAGCCTGGACAGCTTCAGGAAGCAGTACCAGGGCGCGAGCGATACGGCCCCCACGACCCGCTACGACGGCAGCGCGCTGCAGGTGGGCGACCTGTACTTCAACAGCACCACCAGCTCGATGCAGGTGCGCACCGCCAGCGGCTGGACGAACGCCGGATCGTCGGTCAACGGCACCAGCCGGCGCTTTCGCTACATTGCCACGCAGAACCAGACGACCTTCACTGGCGTGGACAGCAACGCGGCCACGCTGGCCTATGACGCGGGCTTCCTGGACGTGTACCTGAACGGCGTGCGCCTGGATCAGACCGACTTCACGGCCACCAGCGGCACGTCCCTGGTGCTGGCCGCAGGTGCTGCTGCCGGCGACGAGCTGCACATCGTGGCCTTCGGCACGTTCTCGGTGGCCACCGCCGTTGCCAAGAGCGGCGACACGATGAGCGGGCCGCTGACGGTGCCCGACCTAACCTACACCGGCGGGCTGACGGGCGGCTGGGGCGCCATCAACATCGGCCCTGGGCATCTCTTTAAAGACCTCAATGGCTTTTTTGGGTTCGGATCAAACCAGCCGGCAGCTCGCATCGACGTTTTTGACAACACCGATGGCGATCAAATTCGCATTCGACAAACTAGTCGAGGCGGCATCTGGGGTTTGTCGTGTTCAGGTGTGAGCTCCGAAAATTTTGCGATCTATGACCGCGCTCGCACCCAGACACGTTTTTTGGTTGGCATAGAGGGTCTTTGGACGAACCCGGCGAACACGAACACCTGTCTACCTCATGCTGGTGCTCGCGCTTGGGTCAACTTCAACGGCTCCGGCACAGTGTCGGTAAAGCGGAGCATGAATGTCAGCTCAGTTACGCGCCTTAGAACGGGTGTGTATCGGTTGAGCTTTGCCAATGCTATGCCCTATTCGGAGTACACCTTCGCCGGATACGCATGCGATGTCTCTGGCGTTACCTACCCGTCGCTCGTATCGCGGTGGCAAGCCGACGCAAAGTCTACAACCAGCCTAGACATTACTACTTCTCTCATTAACGGTGGCGCGTCGCAGAACCCCTACGACGCGCCTGACATTGGGGTTTCGGTTTTTTGCTGAATGGGGACGCCATGCAAGTAATCATCTACAACCAGGACGACGGCGTGCCCGCGGTAGTCATGCCCACGCAGGAAGCGCTGGATGCTCACGGCATCCTGGCCATCGCCATCAAGGACGTGCCGCACGGCAAGCGCTTCAAGATCATCAACGCTGCCGACCTGCCCAACACGCCGCAGGAAACCTGGGTTGTGGACGAAGCCGACCTGACTGATGGCATCGGCGGCGAGAGCAGCGAGTTTCCGCAGGAGGACACCGAATGAGCATCGTGAAGGTTGACCAGGCCAAGCTGCAAGCAAAGGCCAACGAGGCGCGCATCGCGGAGCTAAAGCAGCTCCTGGCCGACAGCGACTACAAGGTGCTGCCCGACTACGACAAGCCCGCCGAGGGCATCGCCGCACAGCGCCAAGCCTGGCGCGATGAAATCAGAACTTTGGCCGCTGGCCAGCAGGAGGCTTGAGCATGGGACGCGCACGAGAACTCGCGGAGCTGGCCACGGCCTACGACGGCCGGCCGCTGATGTTCAGAAATCGCATCATCAACGGTGACTGTCGGATAGATGCCAGGAATAACGGGGCGAGTGTGACGGTAAACACTAATTCGGTTGTATTCGCGGTTGACCGCGTATACAGCTTTGTTCTTGGGGCGGCGTGTACGGCACAACGTGTGTCCTCCGGGCGCACTGACTTTCCGTTCGCGCTCCGAGTTACTGGCGCAGCATCCAACACATACGTTGAAGTCGGTCAGCGGATTGAATCGTTTAACTCCGCAGACCTTGTTGGCGGCAGCGTCACGGTTTCATTCTTGGCTGCGCGAAGCAGTGGCACATCCGTGACCGTTCGTCTTTCCTATGCGAACACCGTTGATGGCCATAACGCAGGTTCGACCAGCATCGCCACACAGGCGGTAACGATTGGCTCCACCCTTGCACAGTACACGGTCACCTTCAACTCGCTGCCTTCACAAACTGCCAACGGATTGCAGCTTGGCTTCGAGTTTGGCGCAGTCGGCTCTGGGCAAACAGTCACCATCACCGGCGTCCAGCTTGAAGCTGGCTCCGTGGCGACTCCTTTTGAGCGCGTGGATTACGGGACGAGCCTGATGAGGTGTCAGCGGTATTACCAGCAATCCAACCCCACGGTTGCAGCGTCTGCGCTCACCACCACGGAGCCTGGTTACAACTACTTCCCCGCTTGGTGCTATTCAACAACCAACGGCGTGTCCAGCACTGCGCGGTTGCCGGTAGTTATGCGTTCTACCCCCACAGTGACTATTTTGCCCAGCGCTGTATCTGGCGTCACTACGTCTGGAAGACTCTCATTTTTCCAAAATTCTGGGTGGACGAGTGTTGCTGGGTCAGTTCATCCAGGCACAGGGCCGCAAAGCATTGCAGTGGATTTTGGTGGGTCGTTCAGTGCTGGGCCCGCGCTCACTCAGTGGCATTACACGGCATCTTCGGAGCTTTAAGCTATGTACCAACTTCTTCCCGACACGATCATGGGCGCAGCGCAGTGCATCAAGCGTCTCGCAGACAACGCCTTCATTCCCTTCGACCCCGCGAACACGGACTACCAAGCGTATCTGAAGTGGCTGGAAGAGGGTAACGAGCCGCTGCCGGCTGACGCGCAGCCTGCTGACTGACGGAGCGCCGCATGGACAACCAGCACGAAATCAGCCACCGCGAAATCTACGAGCGCGTGGTGAGCTTGGAGCACAAGGTCGATGGCCTGAAGGCCGACACGGCCAATGTGGTCCAGGCTTTCAACGCCGCGCAGGGTGCATTCACCGTGCTGGAGTTCATCGCCAAGCTGGCCAAGCCGCTGCTTTTCATCGGCGCGCTCATCGCCGCCATCGGCGTGGCGTGGCAGAACATGAGAGGCCATTGACGTGATTGACCCCATCAGCATCGGCGCCGCGCTTGCTGCAGTCCAGTCTGCCATCGGCCTGGTCAAGCAAGCTGCGGCCGTGGCTGATGACGTGGCAAGCCTCGGCCCCATGCTGGGCAAATACTTTGACGCCAAGGCCAAGGCCGTGGAAGTCGTGGAGGCCAGCCGCAAGGGCGATTTTGAGGGCAGCGCGCTGGGCCAGGCGCTCGAGCTGGAGCTGGCCCTTGAGCAGGCCGCGGAGTTTGAGCGCCAGATTCAAGGCCTGTTCTTCAGCGCCAACAAGATGGATGTGTGGCAGCGCATCAAGGACCGCCAGGCCAACATCGAGCGCGAGCAGGCCCATGCCGCCCGGCGCAAGAAAGAGGCCGCGGCTCGCAAAAAGCGCCAGGACGAAGAGGCCATGACCATCGTGCTCGGCATCGTGGTGCTGGTCGTGGTGCTGGGCACCTGTGGCTGGTTCATATGGGGCGTGCTCGAGCACTGCCAGAAAGTAGGGTGCGGAGGATGAAGCGCATCGCCGTTGCAATGGCGCTGCTGGCCCTGGCCGGCTGCGAGGACCGCATCCGCTACTTCTGCCAGCACTGGGACAACTGGGGCCTGGAGCGCTGCCAAAAGCCCAGGTGCCAGGCCACGCAGGACTGCCCTGAATACTTGATTGACCTGGAGGCCAAGAAGTGAGCAAGCGCTACACCCCTGAAGAGCTGCACGCGCGGCTGAAGTTTTTTGTCGGCGTGATTTTGGCCCTGACGCTGGCCGGCACGATGGGCACGGTGCTGTTTTCCATCGTGTTCGTGAGCCAGCCCATGCTCAACACCTCGCCTGTGGACCAGGAGTTTTTCAAGCTGATTGCGCCGATTGCCACGTTTCTGACTGGCGTGCTGTCGGGGATCATGCTCGGCGCCGAGCCCAAGCACCGCGACGACAACAATGAAGGAGGCCAGTGATGGCACAAGCGCCAGCCTACAACCGCGCCAAGAATTTCGCGGAGAACAACCCCGACCGCACCGACCATGCGGCGCTCAACGCCGAGCTGGACAAGGTGAGCCTGTCGGTCAATGAGCTGCGCGCCAACCAGGCGCAACTGCAGGCCGACGACGGCACGCTCAGAAGCCAGGTCGTGGCCCTGACCAACCTGACGCCCGCGGCCATCGCGGCGCTGCAGGTGCCTGGCCCCACCGGCCCACAAGGCCCGCAAGGCCCGACCGGCCCGGCCGGCCCACAAGGCCCCAAGGGCGACACGGGCGCCAGCTTTAGCGCCGACGTGCGCGATGTGTTTGCCAACCGCAGCCAGTACAACCTGCAGCCCAAGGGCTTTGCATTCCTGGCCCTGGACACGGGGCTCATGTACTTCAAGCTGTCCAACACCAGCGGCGACTGGAGTGCGGGCGTGCAGTTTGGCAAGGGCGAGACTGGCGCGCAGGGCGCCACCGGCCCGACCGGCCCGCAGGGACCGCAAGGCCTGCAGGGTATCCAAGGGCCGCAAGGTCCGGCCGGCCCGGCTGGCACCAATGGCACCAACGGCGCCGTGGTCACCATCGACACGGCCACCAAGACCGCGAGCCTGGTGGGCCGCACCAGCGTGTCGGCGCGCCTGGTGCTGCAGGGCGGCCAGCTCTCCATCGTGCTGACGACTGCGTAAAGGGACTGACATGAACGGACTGTCTGAACGCCACCGCACGCTGGGCGAGCTGATGACCGAGCTGCGCGCGCGCCTGGGCTTTGCCACGCAGGGCAGCGCCAGCAAGAACAACGATGTCGTCATTAAGAGCTTCCTGCAGGAGGCGCATGATTTCGTGTTCGAGCAACTGCAGCCGCCTGCCCAGCGCAAGAAGGCCACGATCCAGCTCGAGGCCAACAGCTTCATGTACGACTGGCACAACGACCAGGAGGACGAGCCGATCGACCCCGGCCGCGTGCTGTCGGTGTGGGTGATCGAGAGCGACAACCAACGCCGCCAGCTTGTCCAGGGCATCAGCGAGGCCGACCGGGCCGACAGCAGTATCCGCGAGTGCCCTGAGCGCTACGACCACCTCAACGGCCAGATGGAGCTGTACCCGATCCCCGGCAAACCCTACGACCTGGTGATCGAGTACACGGCCGACAAAAACCGCTTCGACCGCGCCAGCGACCGGCCGAGCGTGCCCGACCGCCTGGTGTTCCTGTACGCCCTGGCCACAGCCAAGGCCCACTACCGCCACCCGGACGCGCAGCCGGCTGCTGTGACCTTCCAGTCCATGCTGGACAAGGAAAAGATGAAGCAGAAGGAAAACAAGCGCTTCTACGCTCAGGTGGGCCAGTACGAGCGCATGCCGCAGGTGGCACGCACCAGCGACGGCCGCTACACCCTTCGGACCTGACGCATGCCGCAAATCACCTTCGACCGCTTCGACCTGGGCATCGACCTGCGCAAGGGCGCATCCGTATCGGATGCCAACCGCCTGCGCGAAATGAAGAACGCCTACGTCACCACGGGCCTGGCCACGGCCAAGCGGCCGGGCCTGACAAAGGTGGCCACGCTCGAGGCCGGCACGAAAGGCCTGTTTGCGGCCTTCGGCAAGCTGCACACCTTCTACGGCAGCGGCACCATCACGCACGCCAACCCGATGTTCCAGGCCAACCGCGTGGCGCCGCCCTCGGGCTCTGCGGTGGTGACGGACGTGCCCTACGCCGATGTGTTCAACGCCTTCATCTACTGCGCCGTCGAATACGCCGACGGCCAGGTGCGGCACCACTACCTGGACGGCTCGGCGGCCACGCACATTGCAGACGCCAACTGCCCGAACACCCGCGCCGTCATCAAGCTGGCCAGCAAAATCTTCGCAGTCGGTCGCGGTAACGCCGACACGGTGCGCTTTTGCAAGACCGGCAACCCGCGCGACTGGACTGCAGCCAACGATGCCGGCTTCCTGCCCACGGGCCTGAACAGCCGCGGCGACCGCTCGACCAACGCCCTGGGCATCTATCAGAACAAGCTGGTGGCCTTGTCCAGGGACGGCGCGCAGGTGTGGCAGGTTGATCCCGACCCGGCCGCCATGCGCCTGGAGAGCATCGTGGAAAACGTGGGCACGAGCTTCCCGCGCACGGTGGCTTCGGTGGCCGGCGACCTGTACTTCCTTTCGGACTACGGCTTCCGCTCCATCACCACGCTGCAGCTCACGAACAACCTGGCCGACGTGGACGTGGGCTCGCCCATCGACAGCCTGGTGCGCCCGGAAACCCGCGTGGCCGGCGTGAACCCCAAGGCCTTCTACTTCTACGGCACGGGCCAGTTCGTGTGCGCCATCGGCAACCGCCTGTTCGTCTACTCGATCTCCCGCACGTCCAAGATCGCAGCCTGGTCGCAGTATTTCCTGCAGCAGCCGGTGGACGCCTTCGCGGAGCTGGGGCAGACCCTCTACATCCGCTCGGGCAATGATGTGTTCAAGCTGGACGAGGGTGTCTACACCGACGACAACCAGCAGTACGAGGTGCTGATCGACCTGCCGTACATGAATTTCAAGACGCCGGGCCAGCTCAAGCGCATCACGGGCGCCGACGTGGTGGTGGAGGGCCGCTGCGAGTTCTCGATCGGCTTTGACGTACGCGACCCGGACGCCTTCACCTCGCCTGTGCGCGTGAAGGGCAACACCCGGCCAGGCGGCGTGATCCCGGTGGAATGCACCGGCACCGAGTTTGCGCTGCGCTTTCGCAACTATGACGCAGGCCCGTTCCGGCTCGATGCCGTGACCCTGTACTACGACGTGCTGGGGCCGGTGTGATGGCGCTGCGCCTGGCCACGCTCGAGGACTTGCCGGCCCTGGTGGTGCTTGGCCGCGAAATGCACGCGACCTCGAGCTACGCGCCGATGGACTTTGACCCGGAGCGGCTGAAGGAAACCATCACCGAGCTGATGAACAAAAGTCAGTTCGTGGTGGTGGTCGAGGATACAAATGGCCAGGTGGTCGGCGGCATGCTTGGCACCGTCACCCAGTCCTGGTTTGGCCAGGACATGGTGGCCAACGACCTGGCGCTGTTTGTCAGCCAGGATGCGCGCGGCGGCATGGCGGCCGTCAGGCTTCTCAAGGCCTTTGTGCAGTGGGCCAAGCTGGCTGGGGCCAAGCAAATCAGGCCGGGCGTGACGACTGGGCACGCCAGGGCAGAGCAGTTGTTTGACAAGCTGGGTTTCACGCGATGCGGGGCCAGCTATGTAATGCAAGGAGTGTGAACTATGTGTGGTGGTGGCGGCGGTGATCCGGGGGCAGAAGCCCGCAGGCAAGAGGAAGAGCGCCAGGCGCGCATCAAGGCGGCGACTGAGGAAATCAATCGCGTCTTTGGCGGCGCAGGTCGTGATTCGCTTTACAGCGGCCAAAAGGATGCGGTCTATGACCTCAACCGCATGGAGGTGGACCGTCAGGCGCGCGAGGCCGAGCGGCGCAACCGCTTTGCCCTGGCCCGCACGGGCCTGCTGGGCAGCTCGGTGGATGCCGAGGGCAACGCCGAGCTGAACCGGCGCACCAACGAGGGGCTGATGCGAGCAGGCGGCATTGCCGACCAGGCTGCAGCCGACCTGCGCACGGCCGACGAGCGCACGCGCTCAAACCTCATCAACCTGGCCCAGTCCGGCATCGACACCGGCACGGCCGCGCAGCAGGCGCTCAGTGGCCTGCAGGTCAACGCCGCCAACGCAGCCAACGCGCGAGCCGGCGCGACCGTGGGCAGCTTGTTTGACGACCTGTCGCAGGCCTACCTGGTCAACCAAATGCAGCAAGGCCGGGCCGCGGGCATCAACCCGCTCACGCTGCGCCAGCAGTTCCTGGGCGTGTCCGATCCGCGCACCGGCTCGCAGGGCGTGACCAACTGACAGGGAGGGCTCGATGGACCCAATCACGATAGCAGCACTGGCGGCGATGGTCGCTGGCGCTGGCATGCAATACAAGGCCTCGACGGATGCCCAGCGCCGTCAGCGCGAGGAAATCTCGCGCAGCCTGGCTGCGCAGCGCGAGCTGCAGATGCAGGCCGAGAAAAAGGCGCTCGAGGCCGCAGCTCCTTACGACCCGACCAAGCGCGCGGCCGAGCAGCAGCAGATCGCCACGGACATCGAGCAGTCGCTCATCACCCCCGTGTCGGAAAGCCAGGCCATCCGCGCCGAGCAGGCCACCACGCAAGGCAACACCTCCGACGACTATCAGACGGCCAAGGCCGCCAGCGACCTGCAGACGATGAAGCAGGCCGAGCAACTGGCGCGCCTGCTGGGCAAGACGACCAGCGCCAGCCGCCTGCGCCTGGGCGAGGGCATCCGCCTCATGGACGCCGGCCAGGCCGTGGACCAGCTCGGCTCCTTTTCGCGCGGCCGGGCTGGCGCAGACAACATCGCCATCCAGCAGGCGGGCCTGCTCGACCCCGGCCTGGTGTTCGGTGGCCAGCTCCTGCAGGCCGCAGGCAGCGCCGGGATGATGTACGGCGGCGGCGGTCCGACCAAGATGGCTGTGAACGCCGACCCGACCATCGCCGCATCGCCTGGCATGGCCCCGGTCTATGACGTGAGCCCGGTCAGCCGCATGAGCAACAACCGCTTTGCAAGCGCTTTCTCGAGACTTAAACCATGAAATTCGCCCTACAAGCTGACGGAGCTGCGGCCGCAGGCCAAGGCATTGGCAACCTGTTCAAGGCCTACGCGATGGGCGGCTTGTATCGGCAAAAGGCCGAGGACGAGTCGCTGCTCAACAACGCCAAGCTGGGTGCGTACCAGTCCAGCGCGGTGGCCAGCGAGGCCGCGGCCGCCAACAACCGCGCCAAGGCCGCACTGGGCCAGCAGCAGCTCCAGCTCCAGCAGAACCCGCTCGAGTCGGCCATGCTGAGCCTGGGCCTGCCCACGGCGCTGGCACCGGCCTTCAAGCAGCGCCTGGAAACCGGCAGCTTTGGGCCGTCCTATGAAGCGCCGGCCGATGGCGTGGGGCCGATCCAGCCGCCGCCTGCCACCCCTGAAACCGTGGCCGAGCTGGGCCGGGCCATTTCGCTGATGCAGCGCATGTACGCGACCGACAGCAAGGTCAACCAGGGCACGGACGCGGCGCTCGATGAGCAGCGATACCGCGGCATCGAGGCCGTGCTGAAGAACCCGGCCCTGGCCGGCAACTACGGGCGGGCCAACGCCGCAGCCGCGGGCAAACCCCTGTTCGACAACGTGCAGGACACGGGCTTCAGCATCGACAACTTCTCGGGCGCGCAGACGCAGGCCAACCCCGTGCTGGCCAAGCTCTTTGGCAACACGCAGACGGCCCTGGCCAACCAGCGCAACGCCGCGGCCAACAACTCCAACGCCAACGCTAACCTGGACAAGCGCAAGCTGGAAATCCTCAACAAGACCGGCACGCTGCCTGGCAGCGGCGAGGCAGGCGAGGGCTCGCTGTCGAACACGATCCTGAACACCTTGCTGGTCCCGGCGCTAGACGACAAAGGGCGACCTGTTCGCAACCCCCAGACAAATGAGCTGGAGCGGGTGATCGACCAAAAAGCGCTGCAGTCTTTCTACGGCTGGGTGACGGCCAACAACAAGCGCCCGACCGCCGCGCAGTTTGCGCAGTGGGAATCGCAGGGAAGGCCGACAGCACCTGGTGCGCCAGCTCCATCCCCGGCTGCGGCCCCCGCCGCGGGCGGCAACAAAAATCCAGCAGCAGCAGCAGGCGGGCAAACAATTCAGCCGCAGGAAACCAAGACCATTGGCGGGAAAACCTACGTCAAGGTCAATGGCAAGTGGTTTGAACAGTAAAGCCCACCTATGAAACCAGTCACCGACCCGTCGATTCTCGAGCAACTTGAACCTACGGCGGGTCTGAAGCCGGTGACTGACGAGGCGCTGCTGGCCCAGCTCGATGGCCGGCCAGCCAAGTCCGAAAAGGGCTTCCTCGACCGCGCGCTGTACACGGCCCGCCAGGTGCTGGACCCCGGCCAGCCATTCATCAAGGGCGTGGCGCAAAGTGACCGCGCGCTCATCAACCCGCTGCGCATCGTGGACGGCCTGACGGAGGTGGCGCGCTCGCAGCGCGAGGCCAAGGCCAACAAGTCCGTGATGGACGGCGCGCCGCCTGTCACCGGCTACGACGAGGCCCAGCTTATCGCCTTGTCCAACCTGCCGCGTATCGAGGCCGACATGGCCCGCCGCATCGAGCAGGCCAAGCTGCCCAGGCTGGAGGCGCGCACCGGCACCATCACGCCCACGGGCGGCATCCTCGATGCTGCGGCCAACGTGCCGGGCAACACCTTGCGCAGCATCGGCTCGACCATCCTGAAAGCCGGTGCCATTCCGGCTGACATCGCGCCGGCCCTGTACCCGCAGGACACTGCGCAGCGCCTGCGCGAGGGCGCGGCCATGCTGGACCGCCGCACCAACGCGGCCAACCTGGGCGTGAGCGACCAGCCACTGATGCAGACCGGCACGCGCCTGGACAACCTCATGCCCAGCGCGCGCGATGTGTCGCAGTACGCGCCGGAGGGCGTAAAGCAGCTCGGCGCGCTGGCGCTGTTCGGTCCAGGCGCAATCCTGGCCGACGCTGGCGTGCAGGGCTACGACCGCGCGCGCGTGGACGGCCTGTCGCCAGGCATGTCGGCGCTGGCCGGCGCATCCAGCGTCGTGACCGAGGGCGTGCCCGAGGCGGTGGCTGGCAAGTTTGCCGTCAACGCGCTCAACCGCGTGCCGCTGCGCACCCTCATGTCCGGCGATGCCAAGGCCATGACCGAGGCGCTGCAGCAGTCAGGCAAGGCGATGGGCCTGGAGCTGTCCACCGAGCAGTTTTCTGCGCTGGGCAACTTCTACGCCGACCGCGTGTTTGCCGACCCGACCGCCACGCCCGAGCGCCTGAAGCAGGACATGGTGGACGCCTTCAAGGCCACGCTGGTCCAAGGCCCGACCATGATTGCTGGCGGCAAGGCGCTGCAGGTGGCCGCTACTGGCGGCGCTGCGGCTGCAGATGCTGCCCGCAGCTTGACCAGGCGCGAGCCGCCCGTGCCAGGCCCGGCCGACTACCAGGCCGCCGTGGACCGCGTGTTCGGCCGCCAGGCTGCGCCGGCTCCAGCTCCAGCCGCGCCGCCCCAGCCCGACCCGGTGCGCCAGGCCCAGGCCACCATCAACCGCATCATGGGCCAGCCGCCTGCAGCTCCCGCGCCTACGCCAGCTCCAGCGCCTGCGCCAGCCGCGGCCGATCCGATTGGCGAGCTGATTGGCCAGCTCCAGGCTGCAGCTCCCGCGGCCGCGCCGGCCCCGCTCGAGGCACCTGCGCCGGCACCTGCCGCGCCGGCCCAGGCGACCCTGCCTGAGCCTGCTGCAGCGCCGGCCCAGGACGATGCGCCCATCCTGCAGAACCGCAACCGCTCGACGCCCACCAGCATCGCGCAGATGCAAAGCATCAGCCAGGCACCCGACTACGGCCGCCTGGGTTTCTCGCGCGACTTTGCCAACGGCGCGCCCGTGGTGGCCGGCCTGGACCTCGAGCCTGAGCTGCTGGGCCGCACCGACCTGGCCGTGGCCGCTGACGGCCGCCGCATCCCGGTGCAGTACGCCGTGGTGGAGGCCGACCAGGTGCTGGCCTCCAACAACGCCGATGGCACGCCCAATGCCGACTACGGCCGCCAGGAGCTGGACGCGCTGCGCGCCATCGCCGGCAACGGCCGCATCGCAGGCCTGCAGGCCGCCTACCGGGCCGGCAACGCTGAGGGCTACAAGGCCGAGCTGGCCGACGACGGCCGGCACGGCGTGAGCCCCGAGGCCATTGCCCGCATGCGCGCCCCGGTGCTGGTGCGCGTGATGCCGCGCGAGGCTGTGACCCGCGACATTGGCGATGTGTCCAACACCGTGGGCAACCTCGAGCTGTCGGCCGTCGAGCAGGCCAACAACGACGCCCAGCGCGTCAACCTCGATGCGCTGTCGTTTGCTGCCGATGGCGGCGTGACCGCGGAGGCCGTGCGCCAGTTCGTGCGCGCCATGCCCCAGGCCGAGCAGGGCAACCTCATCGACACCAACGGCCAGCCGACCAAGCAGGCCGTGGACCGCCTCAACGCCGCGGTGTTCGCGCGCGCCTATGGCAACGACGACCTGGTGCGCCTGTTTGCCCAGGCCCAAGACCCCGAGGCGCGCAACGTGCTGTCGGCCCTGGCGCAAGTGGCCCCCAAGATGGCCCGCCTGGCTGGAGCTGGCGCGCTGGACATCCGCGGGGTTGTGTCGCAAGCTGCTGAAATTGCTGTCAATGCCCGGCGCGAGGGCAAGACCCTGGCCAAGGCCGCAGCGCAACTGGACCTGGCGGCCGACCCGGACGTGGGTGTGATCCTGCAGCTCTTTGCAGACAACGCCCGCACGGTGGCCCCGGTGGTCGAGGCGCTGGGTAACGCCGCCGACCTGGCCTACACTGAGGCGACCAAGCCCGCCCAGGATATGTTTGGCGAGGTGCCGCGCGCCGGCCGGCAGGACATCATCAACCAACTGAGGCCGCAGGATGAACGAGCAAGCCAAGAAAATCTGGAAGTCCCCGCAGGGCGCGAGCCTGCTCAAGTCGATGCTGGCCGGCCAGGCACCGAGCCCCGAGCAGCAGCAGACCCTGCAGCAGCTCAAGCAGGCCGATCCGCCCAAGCTGCAGCAGGCCAGCAAGAGGCCGAGCAAGTAGCACTGACTGCGGCGCGCATCCGCCGCCGCGAGGATTCGCGCAGCGTCGATCCGCGGGTCGATTCTGTCAACGCCCAGGAAAACTACCTGCAGGAGCTGGCCCGCAGCCAGCCCGACCAGGCCCGCGCCATTGCCCAGGCCATGCGCGCCAACCCGCAGCGCATGTCTGATGTCGCAGGTGTCTCGCCTGACATGGTGGGCCGCTACGCGGGCATCATCGAGCGCCAGCTCGAGCTGCAGCCGCAGACGCAAGAGCAGCCGCTGCTGCAGTCCTACACCCCGGCCGAGGTTGAAGAGCGCCTGGCCCGGCTCGAGGAAGCCGAGCGCCAGCGCCAGGAGGAAGAGCGCCAGCAGCGCGCAGCCGACCGCCGCGCCCAGGCCGACGCCCAGCGCGATGACTTCACCCTGACTGGCAGCGACCGCCAGGCCGATGTGGCCGCGGCGCAGGGGCAGGGCGATCTGATGGACGACCTGGCCGCAGCCGACGACGGCACCGCGGCCGACATGAGCGGCCTGCAGCGCGACGGCGGCATGATGGGCCGCCTGCCCGAGCCGGTGCGCGCCAACGTGCTGGCCCGCCTGAAGGCGCTGCAGCGCCGCCTCGATGACGGCCGCCTGGACCAGGCTGGCTACATCGCAGAGGTCCAGGCGCTCATGCGCCAGATCGAGGACCGCAACCAGGCGCAGGCCACGCGCTCGATGTCCAAAGGGCGCGAGCGTGGGCCGGACTGGATCAAGGAGCGGCTGATTCGCGCCAAGCGCAAGGGCGAGCTGGACGAGGACACGGTGGACTTTGCACTGTGGGCGCTCGAGAAAAACCCGGCCCTGGCCAACGACCTGGGCATCAGCCTGCCTGCTGAAGGCAAGGGGGGCACGTCCGGCGACTACAACCCGGCCAGCCGCGTGATGCGCCTGTTCAAGTCCACGGCCAACGCCACGACCGCAGTGCATGAAATCCTGCACCACACCGAGCGCATGATGCCGCCCGAGGTCCAGGCCGCCATCGCCAAGGCGCACCAGCGTGCGTTTGCCAAGGCCTACGAGAAGGCCGACGACAGCACGCGCAGCCTGCTGCAGGCCATGCTCGCGGCCAACGCTGGCGACAAGCTGGCCTACAAGCAGGTGCTGGAGGCCTTTGCCAGCGGCAAGCTGAAATACGACCAGCACTACCAGCTCTACAACGCCAGCGAGTTTTGGGCCGTCAACGCCACTGACATCCTGGCTGGCCGGTATGACGCCCGCGGCTCTTGGATTGCCCAGGCCCGCCAGTGGCTGCGCGAAATGCTCGAGCGCATCAAGGGCATCCTGGGCATGCGCTCCAACGCCGAGGTGCTGCGCGGCCTGAAGTCCGTGCTGCAGGGCGATGGCCAGCGCCTGTCCGGCCGCATGCTGCAGGATGTGAGCGGCGTGCGGGCGCAGCTTGCCAAGACGCCAATTTCGTTGTCCTCCTGGCCGGGGAGCATGAACGAGCAGCTTGCCCAGGCCAAAGAGTTTTCCCGCCAGAACCTGGCCGGCAAGACAGTGCAGAACCGGTCGGACGGTCAGGCGATCCTGATCCCGGCATCCGGTATCAAGCACACCCTGTCAGGCCAGGTGTCTCCGATGGCGCTGGCAGCGGTGCGACAGCTCGACAAGATCATCGAATCGTCCACTTTCGTTAGCAGCGAGCCTGACAAGAAGGGGCGCAACACCATCAAGGAAGTGCGCTTTTATGAGCAGGACGTCCTGTTCAACAGCAAGCCTGGCCGGGTGAGGGTGGTGGTGCGCGTGGCCGCGGATGGGGCGCGCTTTTATGACCACTTTGAGGTCAAAGAAAAAGCCCCTGCAGGGCAATCTGGAAAGCAGGATCAACCTGGCTCGCTCCAGCCGTTTACAGAGGCTTTGCCGGCAAGTCCCGGCCAAGGAAATATAGCAGACGCCACCGAAGGCGACAACAAAAGCCTGCAGGACATCCCGCGCAACGACCAGGACAACCTGAGCCTGAACGACCCCGGCCGCGAGCCCATGCGCGCGCGTGACGTGCTGTCCTTCGACCGCGATGCAGCCAACCGCCGCATCTGGCGCGCCGGCCGCAAGGGCTACGAGCGCGGCATGGAGTTCGCCGGCAAGTACCTGGGCGCGCTCAAGCTGGCCGACACCAAGCCGGCCGAGTTCCGCCAGATGATGCGCCGCTACCAGGCCGACAACTTCAACGCGCAGCAGCGCGCGCTCGAGGTGGCTGAGTCCGGCCGCGACCTGCCCAAGGAGCTGCGCACGCTGCTGTCGGACATTATCGAGAAAGAGGTGGCCGTGGGTGACAACACCCCGGAAGGCCTGCAGGAGCTGGCCGCCACCATTGCCGGCGCATTCGAGCAGCAGGCGCAGCAGCTCATCGAGCTGGGCATGCTGTCGGAAAAGCGCCTGGTCGAGAACTACCTGCCGCGCGTGTACCGCAACCCGCTCATCGGCAAGCTGCAAAGCCGCGAGCAGGTGCTGTCCATGCTCACCAAGGCGCGCATGCGTATCCGCGGCGACCGCCTCAAGAGCCGCGGCCTGGTGCATGAGGTGCTGCCTGGCCGGGTCAAGGACATGGAGCGCCTGGGCTGGAAGCTGTCCTCGATGCCCGATGGCAGCGACATCCCGCCCGCACTGCGCCGCGCCATTGAGCGGGGCGAGCCGCTGCCGCGTGAATTTGCCGAGGACCAGAAGGTGGTCGTGTGGCGCGACTTCACCAAGACCGAGCGCGAGCAGATGGGCGAGGTGCGCGATGCCTTCATCCGCTTTGCGATGGGCTACGTCGAAATGCAGAAAGACCTGGCCGTGGGCCGGCTGTTCAAGTCCATCGCAGAAAACGAGCGCATGGCCAGCCGCTTCAACCCTGGCGGCTGGGTCAAGGTGCCCGAGAAGGAAATCGCCGGCAGCGGCGGCGTGCAAATGTATGGCGCACTGGCCGGCATGTACGTCGAGCGCCAGGTGGCTGACCAGCTCAAGCGCGCCATTCAGGACAACAGCGCTGTGGTCCAGGCCTACGACAAGGCGCTGAGCCTGTGGAAGGAAGGCAAGACCGTCTGGAACCCGGTGGCCCACGGCAACAACGTGGTGTCCAACATTTTCATGGGGCACTTTGCCGGCCTGAATATGGCCGACCCGCGGGTGTGGCGCAACGCCATCCGCGAGTACCGCAACAAGGGCGAGCTGTACCAGGAGGCGGTGGAAAACGGCCTGCTGGGCACGGAGTTCGCCAACACGGAAATCCAGAACGCGCTGATGCCCGAGCTGCGCGAGTTCATGTCCGAGGCCGACGTGGTGGCCTCGCGCGTGAGCAAGGTCACGGAGTTCCTGAAGAAGTACCCTGGCCGCCCGTTCTCCTGGTATCGGGAGAACATGCAAAAGGCCTACGAGTTCGAGGACCAAATCTTCAAGCTCATGGTCTACATCGACCGCCGCAAGGCCGGTGCCACGCCAGGCGAGGCCATTGACGACGCCGAGCGCTACTTCTTCAACTACGCCGACGTGCCCGAGGGCATCCGCGCCGTGCAGCGTGTCTGGAGCCCGTTCTTCAGCTACACCTACAAGGCGCTGCCCAGCATCCTGCACACGGCCGCCACCAGACCCGACCGCATCCTGCTGCCGATGGTTCTGCTGGGCGGCAGCAACTGGCTGGCCTACATGATCCTGGCCGGCGACGACGAGGAAGAGCCTGGCATGGCTGGCACGGTGGGCGCGGGCGCAGCCGCGATGCTGGGCGGGCCGCTGGCCGGGCCTGGCGCATTCCTGGCCACGGTGCAGCGCGCGCGCCGCATGGAGCAGGAAGAGCGCCGCGGCCTGCCCGAGTACATGGAAGGCCGCACGGCGCTGGGCACGCAGAAGGTGGTGCGCCTGCCGATCAACAGCGCCGATGGCAACCCGTACTTCCTCGACATGAGCCGGCGCATCCCGCTGGGCGATGTGTTCGATGTGACCAATCAGATGGGGGGCTTTCCGCTGCTGCAGCCGTTCATGCCGGCGCATCCGTTCCTGTGGAACATCCCGGTGGCGGTGTTCGCCAACAAGGACACATTCACCGGCCGCGAGCTGGTCAAGGAGTCGGATGACGAGTGGGAGAAAGCCACCAAGTGGGGCGGCTACCTGTACCGCCAGATGGCCCCCAACGCGCCCATCGTGCCTGGCAGCTACAGCTTCAACAAGATGATGGAGGCGACGGCCCAAGGGTTCGACCGCGAAATCATGGGCTACACCGGCTTCAACAACCAGGGCGACCCGGTGCGGCCTGGCGTGGTGGCGCTGGACGTGGCAGGCGTGGCCAAGGTGCGCGAGTCCAACACCGAGCGCAACATGCAGTTCAAGCGCATGGACATCACCAAGGAAATGCGCGAGGTGCAGACCAACATGATGCAGCTCTCGCGCCGGCTGAACAACAACGCCATCACCCAGGAGCAGCACGACCGCGAGCGCGAGCGCCAGGAGAAAAAGCTCGAGGTGCTGCGCGAGAAGATGAGCGAGGCGCGCTGACAAAAATCCGGCGCACTGCCGAGCTGGCCGAAGAATGGGCGCACCACAACTGAGGTGCGACCCATGAATTTTGACGACGCATTCCACAAGCTGCTGGGCCACGAAGGCGGCTATGTCAACCACCCCAACGACCCAGGCGGGGAAACCAACTGGGGCGTGACGGTGGCCGTGGCCCGCGCCAATGGCTACACCGGCCCCATGAAGGACATGCCGGTGGACGTGGCCAAGGCCGTCTACCGCAAGCAGTATTGGGACGCCATCCGCGCCGACGAGCTGCCGCCTGCGCTGCGCTACGCGGTGTTCGATGCCGCCGTCAACAGCGGCAACGGCCAGGCCATCAAGTGGCTGCAGCGCGCCGTGGGCGTGGAGGACGACGGCCGCATCGGCCCGGCCACCCTGACGGCCGCTCGAGCTGCCGCGCCTGACTTTGCCCTGCGCCGCATGTTGGCGCTGCGTCTGCGGTTTATGACCGACCTGAAGGTGTGGCCCAGCTTTGCCCGCGGCTGGTCCAGGCGCATTGCCGACCTGCTGGAGGCTTGAGCGTGGACCCGATCACCGCAACCCTGAGCCTGGGCGGCAAGCTCATCGAGCGCCTGGTGCCCGACCCGGCCCAGCGCGAGCAGGCCAAGCTGGCGCTGATGGAGATGGCGCAGAAGGGCGAGCTGGCCGAGTTCACCGCGAAGGCGGAAATCGTCAAGACCGAGGCGGCCAGCGGCCACTGGCTGGCGGCCAACTGGCGGCCCCTGGTGATGCTGGTGTTTGCCGGCCTCATCGTGGCGCGCTGGTTCGGCCTGGCCGCGCCCAACCTGAGCGAGGCCGAGTACCTGAAGCTGTGGTCGATTGTGGAGTTTGGCCTGGGCGGCTATGTGGTCGGCCGCTCGGTCGAGAAGATAGCGCCGAGCATTGCCGACGCCATCAAGAAGTAAGCCCGCCGTTCATGCCCTGGAAAGCCACCAGGGGCGCTGGGGCGGCAATACCGGCGCGTGAAACCTGCGGGGGCGGCCTCCGTTATGGCTGGTGCCGATAGCGCAGCCGCCAGCCCGCAAGGGTAGTCGTATGGCGGCAACCTCAAGCCGGCACCAATGAGCGCTCGGCCATCAACTGCTCGAGCAGCTTCCTGAGCTGCGCGTCGATGCCCAGCTTGGCCTGGGCCTGCAGCGCATCGAACCGGCGATGCACGTCCTCGGGCCGGATGTGCGTGTAGCGCTTGAGCGTCTGCCAGTTCTTGTGCCCACTGACGGCGGCGACTTCCTCGATTTTCAGGCCCGCCCAAAAGAGCTGGGTGATGCCGGTGTGGCGCAGGTCGTGAAAGCGCAAGTCCTTGATGCCCGGCATGCCGGTGGCAGCGATCCTGTCACGCGCGCGCTCAAAGGCCGTTTCCATCGAGCCCGTGTTGTAGGGGAAGATGCGCGCATCGACCTTGGGCATGGACTCGAGGATGGTCCAGGCCTCGCCCAGCAGCGGCACTTCCTGGTCGTTGCCGAGCTTGTCCTTGGGGTCTTTCACGTCGCGGATGATGACCGTGCGCTTCTTCCAGTTCACGTCCTTCCACAGAATGCGGGTGATTTCTCCAGCTCGGCGGGGGAAGGCGAGGGCGAATTTGTAGACCGTCACCATGTCGATGGTTGTCTGATGGTGCATGTTGCGCCTGGCAAATTCCTGCAGCAGCGCCAGCTCTTCCTCGTCGTCCACCAGGCGCGTGACCTGGCGGCTCTTGCCGATGAGCTTGTTTTCGTGCAGCCAGCGCACCGCCATGTCCAGCTCAGTCGGATCGACGTGGATGCCATGCGCGTAGGGTGCTGCGTGGATGGCGGCCGACACCGGCATGATGTCAGCATTGATGGTCGAGGCGGCCAGGCCTTGGGCCTTGCGCCGCACCGCGTAGTCGATGAGGTGCTTGCGGTTGAACTCCGACAGCTTGACCTTGTTGAATTCGCAGGCTGCGGTTTCGTAGGTGTGGATGCAGGACCGGCCGAGCGGGCGCAGCTTTTTCAGGTACTCCAG